>NZ_HF986861.1:135351-208571 GCF_000431195.1 Prevotella sp. CAG:255
CCACCAGAGCCTCTGGACCATAACGGGCAGGAGCAGCGGCGGCAGGGTGAAGGTCAGGGCCTCGTGGAGCAGGCATGCCCTGACGGCTAAGGTGATGAGCGACGGCACGTTCAGCATCAGGCTGGCCACGCCCAAGGCCGGAGGACCCTACACGATAACCTTCGACGACGGCGACAGGACCACGCTGCGCGACATCTATTCGGGCGAGGTGTGGCTCTGTTCGGGGCAGTCGAACATGGAGATGCCCGTGGGCGGCTGGGGAAAGGTGATGAACTACTGGCACGAGATAATGTCGGCCAATCATCCCGAAGTGAGATTCTTGCAGATAAGCAAGCAGCGCAGCTTTGTGCCCGCGGCCGACACCGACGTGAACATGGGCGGCTGGCGCACGTGCACGCCGGAGACCGTTGAGAACTTCTCGTCGGTGGCATACTTCTATGCCCGCGAGATGTCAAGGCGCCTGGGCGTACATGTGGGCGTGATAGACTGCACCTGGGGCGGCACGCCGGCCGAGGCTTGGAGCAGCTATGCAGGCGTCAGCTCGGTTGAGGGATTTGAGAACGAGACAGGCATGATGGCCGACAACGGCTTCGACAAGGACAGGATAAAGGCCGAATATGAGCGCCGCGTGGCCGAGTGGGTGAGCATGGTCACGGAGGGGGTGGCCGACAGCGGCGACAAGGTGTGCCTGCCAGCCGACGGCAGTCTGCCCGTGATGCCCGTTCCGGGGCAGTGGGAGAGCTCTGCCCTGCCCGGATTCAACGGCATTGTGCTGATGCAGCGCGAGATCGACATACCTGACGGATGGGCAGGAAAGCCCGTAGAGCTGCACCTCGGAGCCATAGACGACGAAGACGTTACCTACTTTAACGGAACAAAGATAGCCGAAGGCTCGGGCTACAACGTGGAGCGCACCTACACCGTTCCGGCAGAGCTGGTGAAGGGCGGCAAGGCTCTGATAACCGTAAGAGTTACCGACTTTGAGGGAGAGGGCGGCATCTGCGGCAGCGCTTCAGACCTGTTTGCACGGCAGGGCGACAGCCGCCTGCCGCTCGACGGCAACTGGACCTACAAGGTGGCTGCCGACTTCGGCAAGCTGCCGCGGCGTCCTGTGTCGGCCGAGAGCGCGTCTTTCCCCACGGTGCTATACAACGCCATGCTCTATCCGCTGCGGCAGTTGCCCATAAAGGGCGTGCTGTGGTATCAGGGCTGCGCCAACGTGGGGCGTGCCGCCCAGTATGGGCCGCTGTTCCGCCGGCTTATATCCGACTGGCGCCGCCTGTGGGGCAACGACAGCCTGCCGTTCTACTTTGTTCAGCTGGCGGCATATCTTAAGCCCGTGCAGGTGCAGCCCGACTCTGAGTGGGCAGCGCTGCGGCAGGCACAGGCAGGCGCGCTGAGCCTTGACGGCACGGCCATGGTGGTTACGACAGACATAGGCGACAGCACCGACATACATCCGAAGAACAAGCAGGAGGTGGCGCGCAGGCTGTCGCTCGTGGCCCTCCGGCGCGCCTACGGCTTCAGCGACATAACCGACAGGGCGCCCGCCCTGATCAGCTGCGAGATAAAGGGCAGCGAGGCCGTGCTGAGGTTTGACGGCGACGTGGTTACCAGAGGCGAGGCTCCGCGAGGCTTCATCGTGCTGACCGACAAGGGGCAGTGGGCTGCGCCCGAAGCCGTGAAGACCGACGCGCGCACCATAAGGATAACCGCAGGCGGAAACATAGTGGCCGTGAGATACAACTGGGCCGACTATCCCTGCGGCAACCTGTTCGGGCCTACGGGGCTGCCCGTGGCTCTGTTTGAGGCAGGCTCACGCTGACCGTGAGGCCCTGCGCACAGGAAAATCAGGACATTAAGGACATAAATATTTTTAACTAATAAAACACAGTAAAGACATGAAAATCGTAACAAAACTATTCGTGGCACTTGGCCTGCTGGCATTTGTCTGCAAGGCCGGCGCCAAAGAACAGATTGTGGTAGAGACCGGCAGCACGAGCCTCGTGTTCACCGTGGGCGACAACGGCCGGCTGTACCAGAGCTACTTCGGCAAGCGCCTTACGGACAAGAGCGAATATGCCATGCTGCCGCAGGGCAAGGAGGCATACATGACACACGGCATGGAAGACTACTTTGAGCCTGCGCTCCACATAACGCGCTCTGACGGCAACCCGTCGACGCTGCTGAAATACAAGAGGCACGAGACAAAGGCATGCGACGGCGGCACGGAGACCGTGATATACCTTGCCGACCCAGTGTATGCCGACGAGGTGGCAATGCACTTTGTGGCCTACGCCAAGGAAGACGTGTTTAAGGCGTGGACCGAGATATTCAACAGGGAGAAGTCGGCCATAACGCTCGAGAAGTATGCCTCGTCGATGCTCCACATGTATGCGCCGAAATATTACCTGACACAGTATAACGGCGACTGGGCCACCGAGGCGGGCAGCCACACGCAGGAGCTTTACTTCGGCAAGAAGGTGATAGACACCAAGCTGGGAGCGCGCGCCGACATGTTCTGCCAGCCCTTCTTCCAGCTGTCGCTCGGCAGCAAGGCCACAGAGAGAGAGGGCGAGGTGCTGGTGGGCACGCTGGCATGGACGGGCAACTTCAGGTTTACGTTCGAGGTTGACAATCTTGGCGGCCTGCGCGTGATAAGCGGCATCAACCCCTATGCGTCGCAGTACACCGTGGCAAAGAACAAGAGCTTCAGGACTCCTGAGTTTATCTTCACCCTGAGCCAGAGCGGAACAGGACACGCCAGCCGCAACCTGCACGACTGGGCACGCAAGTATCAGATAAAGGACGGACAGGGCGACCGCATGACGCTGCTGAACAACTGGGAGGCTACCTACTTCGACTTCGACGAGAACAAGCTGCTCTCGCTCATCGGCGAGGCCAAGGAGCTGGGCGTTGACATGTTCCTGCTCGACGACGGATGGTTCGGCAACAAATACAAGCGCCACAGCGACACGCAGGCACTGGGCGACTGGGAGGTTACGGCCGACAAGCTGCCCAACGGCATAGGACGACTGACGGAGGAGGCCAAGAAGCAGGGCGTGAAGTTCGGCCTGTGGATAGAGCCTGAGATGGTTAGCCCCAAGTCGGAGCTGTATGAGAAGCACAAGGACTGGGTGATAACGCTGCCCAACCGCGAGGAGTATTACTTCAGAAACCAGCTCGTGCTCGACCTGTCTAACCCCAAGGTGCAGGACTATGTGTTCGGCGTGGTGGACGGACTGATGACGAAGTATCCCGACATAGCCTACTTCAAGTGGGACTGCAACAGCCCGATAACCAACATCTACTCTAACTACGAGAAGATGAAGCAGACACACCTTTATGTTGACTACGTGCGCGGACTCTACAACGTGCTGGAGCGCATCAAGGCAAAATATCCCGACCTGCCCATGATGCTGTGCTCGGGCGGAGGCGGACGCACCGACTATGAGGCGCTGAAATATTTTGTAGAGATGTGGCCGAGCGACAACACCGACCCCGTGGAGCGCATCTTCATACAGTGGGGCTACTCGCAGGTGTTCCCTGCCAAGGTGCAGTGTGCCCACGTAACTACATGGAACAAGGCGGCAAGCATAAAGTTCAGGGTGAATGTGGCCATGATGGGCAAGATGGGCTTCGACATCAACCTGCACGACATTCCGGCTGGAGAGCTGGCCTACTGCAAGCAGTCGATAGCCGACTTCAACAGGCTTAAGCCCGTAATACTCGACGGCGACCAGTATCGCCTCGTGTCGCCATACGAGGGCAACCACACCTCTACGATGTATGTCAGCAAGGACAAGGCCAGCGCCGTGGTGTTTGCCTTCGACATATTCCCGCGCTACAGCGAGAAGCTCTACAACGTGGTGATGGACGGGCTCGACGCTTCGAAGAAGTATGACGTGCGCGAGATAAACCGTGCCGACGGCTCGCAGGGCGAGGTGAAGACCTACTCGGGCGAGTATCTCATGACCGTTGGTCTGCCGCTCTTCAGCGCGCAGAAGCTTAGCAGCCGCGTGTATGAGCTGAAGGCAAGATAACGGGGCCGATGCCTTTGATATAAAACTAAAAAGGTCCGGCAGCCATGTCCTGATGACGTGGCTGCCGGACTTTCTTTTATCCCATATCTGCCTTCGCAGGGCATGGCTGCCGTTAGTGTGCCTGCCTCATTGCCGCAGGATTTTTGGGCGGCATGGGCGGATGTGCAGGGCTGAAGCATGCGGCGCCGTGAATGGTATGATGCGGCTGCATGACGCCTGACTGGTTGCATGACTCCGGGCGGCCTGCATGGTGGCTGCCCGTATACTTGCCGCTGCGGACATAAATAAAGCCCGGAGCCAGAGAGTCTGACGCCGGGCAATGAAGCGCTCTTCACAAAAAATAATGTCCTATTTCATAATTTTTATTGCCTTGCTTGTTCCGTCGGCATACTTGCTTACCATGATGCTTACGCCCTGGGCTGCATTGCTGATGCGGCGGCCTGAGAGGTCGAAGTATTCTGTTGCTACGACATCCTTGTTGCTGTTTTCAACATTGCTGATGGCTGTTGTAGACTTGCCTGTTATGGTCATGTTTTTGCAAGATCCGCTGAAATAGTATCCTTCATCATTCTGGCTGTCGCCGGGATAGTAGAAGTAGTCAGTCAGTTCTATTCCGCTCTCAGATGTGTAAGAGTCGCTCGAGCTGCTGTATGTGAACGTACAGTCGTCGACAAAGTCTGTTGTCGTTCCAAAGAGCAGTGCAGTGTCGTCGCTTGCCACTCCGTAAGAAGAAACGATGATGTTGTCGCCTTCAAACATTCCGATCATCCATGCCTCAGGATATTCGGGCAGGAGGCTCTTTATATAGCAAATATCGCCAAGGTTTACTATGTCGACAGTTGCAGATTTGCTGTTTCCGTAATAGTCGCTGTATGTATATTTGTGTGAAACGGCTTCTGGGAAGAGTTCTGCCGGATAATAGTAGAAAGATGTGCAGTAGGTGTACAGCTGAGTCTGGCTGCCGTTGGTGAGGAATGCTGCGAGATATTCGCCTTCAGCAGAGTAGTAGATGCCGCTCTCAGAGTCGAGTGTCAGTTTGAAGTTGCTGCTTGTTGAAGGCTCGCCTGTCTCAGCATCCATGTAACATACATACAGAGACAGTCCGTCTTCGTTGTATATCTCCTGGTTGTTCTCTATGGTTATCTCCTTTGTGCTCTCGTTGTATGTACCTTTAAGATATATGCCTTCGCCCACAATAGTGCTAAGGAACATGTTTGGTATGCTTACCGTGCCGTCATTGCCGAACACGATGTCGTTTTTTACGTGCAGTCTCTGCATTAGGCCTACCTGAGTTACTGACTCGCCGTAGTCTGCATAGTATGATTTTGTTGTTCCTTCAGGTGCGGCCTGTGCCTTCACCTTGTTTGTGCTGTTTGCTTTTTTCAGGTTAACGCGGTTGGAGGTCTCAAATTTCATGCTGTTTTCAGCTTTCAGTCCGTTCAGTCTGGTTGCCTTTAGCATTGGTGTCTGTGCAAATGTGTTCATTGAGAACAGTGTAAATGCAATAAGTAAAAGTTTCTTCATAAGCTAACTTTTAGTCGGTTAAACATTATAAGTTGATGTTATATTTCTCTTCAAGAGTAATATTTTTTATCTTAAATGTGATTAAAATTGAAATATTTTTTTAGTTTTATGTTATCATAATTGATTTATATCAATTGTAAAATGCGAAAAGTTACAGATTGTAAGCCTTTGTGCTGCTTTGTTTGCCCTTTGTCATTTAATAAGTGTAAAGTTGCGTCTTTTATGTTATGTACGTGCGCCTGTGCGTTACTTTTCTTATGGGCGCCGCGCGTGTATGTGCATGCGCCTGTCTCTGCCTGTGCGCGCGTGCGCAGCGGTCTTGTTCGTATGCGTGCGCACGGCCGTGTTTGCAGGGCTTCTGTCGTTGCCGTTATGCCGGCTTTGGGCATCGGGATATGGGCAGGAAGATGGTAAAAACTCAGGACAAAATTATTTTCCGTTCTGGAAAATCAAAGTATAACGGATGTTAAAATATGGTTTTCAAATATATTCTTTTATTAACATCGGTTAGCTTTTGTGTGCGTTGTGTGTCTTAAAACCGGTATTTTCAGACGCCAAAAGGGCGCTTTTCATGGTGCAGGAGCACTGCTTTTGGTGCCTAAACCTATCGTTTTTGCATCGTAAACGGCACAGTAATGTTTTTTAACACGGCCGACTGAGCAGCCGTTTTGATGTAAATGGCTGAATGTCAGATGCTTGTCGAAAATGCTGATTTTCCGGCTTTTTCGCGCCAAACGGCCGTGTCGTCACGGCTGTGGCCATTCTGAGAGCGTCAAGCGTCATGCCTTTTGTCATAAAAGTTTACAAAAGTCTGCGCCCCGTGCAGCGTGTCCTACCTGTAGGTATGCTGCCACCGGCAGGGGCATGTGCGCCCCCGTGGCGTCAGATTATGCCGAAATGGCGCAGCGCCTTGCTCACGCCGTCGTTGTCAACATGGTCGGTAACGTATGATGCCAGCGCCTTCACGTCGTCGATGGCGTTGCCCATGGCCACGCCTATGCCTGCCGCGCAGATTATCGACTTGTCGTTGCCGCCGTCGCCGAAGGCCATAGTCTCGCTGATGTCCATGCCCAGGTGTTCGGCCATGCGCTGCAGCGCCTTGCCCTTGTCGGCTCCGCGCGCCGTCACGTCGGCAAATGCCGGATACCATCTTGCGGCTATGCAGTGGGGCAGCTGCGGCATGACGAGCTTCTCCTGCTGCTCGTCTATGATGGGCGTAAGCTGCAGTATGGGCTGGTTTAGCACCGTGTCGAGACTGATGTCCTCGCCCAGGTCGTTGACGTTGAGCAGCTGTCGGAACACCTTGTCAACCATCTCGTCGGGATGATACACCGTGAGGTCTTTCGCCCCCACCACCATCGTGGCAAAGTTCATCTCGTCTGCCAGCCGTATCAGCGTGCGTGCGTCCTCGAGCGGAATGTCTACGCAGCTCACCACCTTGTCGCCTATGAAGCTGTATGCGCCGTTAGTGGTTATATATCCGTCTATCAGATGTTCTATGGCGTGCAGGTTGTTGATCAGTTTCACCGGCCGTCCGGTAGATATATACACGCCCACGCCGTTTCTCTTTGCCTGTTCGAGTGCGTCAACCGTTGATTGTGGTATCTCGTGTGTGTTGAAGCTCACGAGTGTTCCGTCTATGTCAAAAAATAAAGCCTTAATCATACTCTTTTCCTGAAATTATCTTTATTGAGTGCAAAGATAGTGCAAGCCGAGTGCACTGCAAAATGAAAGACGCAGTTTTTTAAGTTTGTAGTGTTGAGGCGAAGCCTATATTATTCAAAGATAGTGCAAGCCGAGTGCATGGCAAAATGAAAGACACAGTTTTTTAAGTTTGCAGTGTTGAGGCGAAGCCTGTTTTATATAATATAAGAAGTATGAATTTCGGATCGCAGATCCTTATACTCTATGCTGTCGGATTTTTCGCTTTGCTCAACAACTCGTGCAAATCCGACAGAACAATAGCCTTGCAAAATGATAGCGCTATTTGTGGCTATATGTAAATCTACAGTATGAAAAACAAAGACTGATGTAAGCTGTATTTGGTTGCATATAAAACATATTTACGATGCGAAAAAACAAGACTAATGTTCTGTCGGATTTGCAATCCGACAGCATATAGTATAAGGATCTGTGATCCGCAACTCATACCGCTTAACCAATGAAAATAAAAAATAATATGCATTCATTTTGCCATGCACTCACCTTGCACTATCTTTGCCGTAATAAACAAAGGTAATGAATATGGGAAAGACGGAATATGAGATAATAACCGGAGAGATGACGGCGCTGCGTGACGACGCACAGAGCGAGCAGCTGCAGCGCTTCTTCAAGACAGGCGAAGGCGAATACGGACATGGCGACAAGTTCTTGGGCATTAAGGTGCCTGCGACTCGAAGCGTGGCAAAGCGGCACAAGACGGCTGACAACGACACGTTAAGGCGGCTCATGCAGTCGGAATGGCACGAGATAAGGCTCTGCGCGCTGCTCATAATGGTTGAGAAGATGAAGAAGGCCGACGACGGAGCACGCCGCGAACTTACCGACATGTATCTCTCTGTTACAGACCGCATAAACAACTGGGACCTCGTAGACCTCAGTGCGCCGCATATCGTGGGGACCTATCTGCTCGACAAGCCGCGCGACCTGCTCTACACCCTTGCCGGCAGCCCCCTGCTATGGGACAACCGCATAGCCATGGTGGCCACCTATGCCTTCATAAAGCAGGGCGACCTCGACGACACCTATGCCCTCGCATTGCGCTTCATAAGCCATCCGCATGAGCTTATGCACAAGGCCACGGGCTGGATGCTGCGCGAGGCAGGCAAGCGCGACATGGGCAGACTGAGAGCCTTCGTCATGGAGCATCATGCACAGATGCCGCGCACCATGCTGCGCTATGCCATCGAGAAGTTTCCCGAAGACGAGCGCAAGATGATACTCAGAATGAAGTGAGCCTTAACCCCCAATAGGCTGTTATGCTTTCGGGCTGAAAGCATGAATGTGCAAAATAGATAAAGCTGTGTGCGGAATGATGACCGTCAGGGTAGATAAGGCAGGCCGCACGCAACGCCAGACAGGCAGATGAACACGGGGCAGACGGCTAATTTGGGTTAAAATGCAAAGTAATGACTAAACCTTTTCAGTCTGCGTGCATCTAAATAAAATGAATGCCGTCAGGTTTGCTGACAAACATGAGGCAACGACTAACTATTTACAAACAACAAACGTTACATTTATACCTAAATTATGAAAAAAGGATTCATCGTGATGGCTCTTGCCGCTACATTCGCGCTTACCGCCGTAACGCCGGCTGAGGGCCAGACAAAGAAAACAAGTCAGACTAAAACAGACAAGAAAGACAACAAGCAGAAAACCTATAAGACGTGGACGTCGTGGGCTGCACATCTCGAGCCTGAGTTCTTCACTACGGCCGAGGCAGTGCGCATAGGCGACAACGTGCTGCTGTATCAGCAGAACACGGGCGGATGGCCGAAGAACATCGACATGGCCAGGAACATGACCGACGCCGACAAGAAGAAGGCAGAGGCCGACAAGAGCATTGCCAAGTACAGCACGATAGACAACCGCGCCACCTCTACCGAGATAATCTACCTGTCGAAGCTGTATAACGCCACGGGCACAGAGAAGTATAAGGACGCCGTGCTCAGGGGCATGCAGTATCTCTTTGAGGCACAGTATGACAACGGCGGCTGGCCGCAGTTTTATCCCTACAACAAGAAGTATCACACACACATCACATATAACGACGACGCCATGATCAACGTGATGAAGATCATGCGCGACGCAAGTCTGGGCAAGGCTCCATTCGCCTTCTTCCCCGACAGCGTGAAGATGAAGGCCAAGACGGCTCTCGACAAGGGTATCAGCTGCATACTGAAGACGCAGTATGTGCAGAACGGCAAGCCCACGGTGTGGTGTGCGCAGCACGACGAGAAGACCCTGCTGCCCGCCAACGCACGCGCCTTCGAGCTGGCGTCGCTCAGCGGACAGGAGTCTGACGACATCGTGCTCTTCCTCATGTCGCTGTCAAAGCCTTCGCCCGAGGTGGTCAACTGTATTGAGGCAGCCGTGGAGTGGTTCCGCCAGAACGAGATAGACGGATACAAGATAGAGAACTTCAAGAACAGCGACGGCAAGAAAGACTGGCGCCTGGTGAAGTGTACCGAGGGAGAGGTGTCGAAGCCTCTGTGGGCACGCTTCTATACGCTCGAGGACAACCGCCCATTCTTCTGCGACCGCGACGGCGTGATGAAGTTCGACGTCAGCGAGATAGGCCACGAGCGCCGCACAGGCTACAGCTGGTACAACTCTGAGGCTCTTAAGGTATTTAAGAAGTATGAGCAGTGGAGCAAGAAATACGGAAAGAACAAGACGGAGGGTAACTGATGAGATATTTTATTTATGCAGACAACCGGCAACAGGGGCCTTTCTCCGTAAGCGAACTTATGGAGCGCGGTCTCTCTTCGGAGACTCTTGTGTGGGCCGAGGGCATGGAGCAGTGGACTCCGGCCTGGCAGGTGAGGGAACTTAAGGACGCCATGGAGGGCAAGGCGCAGCCCGGCCCCGTGCCTCCGCCCCTGCCGTCTGAGCCGTCGGCACGTGCTGAGAGCGCTTCAGGGCAGGCTGACGGCGGCCGCGACGACCGCACAGACGCATCCGGCAGCGCGGCATATTCGGCCGGGCAGGGCGGAGGCAGCGGCACGTCGGGCATGGCCGATGCTGCCGAAGAGATAATATATGAGCCTCGCCGCAGGCACATCGGCGGCCGCGTGGCAGGCATAGTGGTGGCCGTTGTCATAGCCTTTGCGCTCACCGTAACCTGTCCTACGCGCGAACAGCACTGCGAAGCCGTGGCAGGCGAGATAAGCGCGGCCATAAGTCAGAGCAATGGCGCGTCGGGCTTCTGGGGCATGTTCAGCAACATATTTGCCTCGGGCGTGGTCAACATGGCCGTAAGCCAGTTTCTGGATGTAGACAACTATTATCTCTTCTCCATAGGTACAATCAATATCGAGGGCAAGTCGAGAGCCGTGTCGTTCGGCATTCTCAACCACGTGTTCACCTTCGACAACGACTATATAAGGGAGGCTCTCAACGAGGAGCGCATGGCCGAGTGATGCCTTGCGTGCTCTCGCTCAGCGTAGCGCTACGCCATGACAGTGCGGCAAGGCCGGGTTTTGCTGCCGCACAGCTTGCCGTTGGCAGCGCAGTATGGCCTCGCTTCGTTATTCTCATGGCATGATATGCGCCTGATGGTGCCGCACTTTTAGCTTTATAAATATATTGTTCTGCATAAATTATGCTGTTTGTTATGCCCCGCAGCCTGCGTCTCCGTCTGTCGGCACAATGATTTCCGGGCATCACAAGCAGCATTTATTATGCCCCTGTTTATCCTTCCGGCAGCCGTTGCTGCAATGTTTTTCGTGTGAAAAACATGCTTTTTCAGTCATTAAATCCCCCGTCAGCCGCAGAAATTACCAATTGTTAACTGCCTTTCGTTTTTAAACACTTACTTTTGCGCCCCGATATCAACAACTAACAACCGTAAAGTATGATGAAGGACAGTATAGATTTCGGAACAACAAAGGTGTCAAGCCTTTTCAGCAAGCTGCTCATGCCCACGTTGCTCGGCATGGTGTCGTCGGCCCTTTTCGTTATTACCGACGGCATATTCGTTGGCCGTGGCCTTGGCAGCGATGCTCTGGCGGCGGTGAATATCGTTGCGCCGCTGTTTCTTATAAATACCGGCATCGGACTTATGTTCGGCGTGGGCGCATCGGTGGTGGCGTCTATCCATCTGTCTCACGGCAAGCCGAAGACGGCGCGCATAAACGTCACTCAGGCCGTGATAGCCCTCAGCATGCTGGTGGCGGCGTTCAGTGCGCTCATTGTGTGGCGTGCGCCCGGCGTGGCATGCCTGCTTGGCAGCTCGGAGCGTCTGCTCGTGCCTGCTGTCGAGTATATCTACGGCGCCGTGCCGTTCTTTGTGTTCAGCGCCATGCTTAGTGCCGGAATGTTCTACATAAGGCTCGACGCCTCGCCGCGCTACGCCATGATGTGCAACGTGGTGCCGGCGCTGCTCAACATCGTTCTCGACTATCTTTTTATCTTTGTGTTCCACTGGGGCGTGATAGGCGCAGCCGTGGCCACCAGTCTTGGCTATATAGCCGGTGCCGGCATGGTGCTGTGGTATATGCTGATGATGGGGCGCACCATAAAGTTATGCCGTGTTAAGACCCATCTGCGCAGCCTGCGAATGACGCGCCGCAACGTGGGCTATATGTGCCGTCTGGGCTTCCCGTCGCTGCTCTGCGAGGCGGCCATCGCCACCATGATGTTTGCCGGCAACTATGTGTTCATAGCCTATCTCGGCGAGGACGGCGTGGCGGCCTACAGCATAGCGTGCTATGTGTTCCCGATAATCTTCATGGTGTATAACGCCATAGCGCAGTCGGCTCAGCCCATTCTGAGCTACAACTACGGCGCGCGGCTCACCAGGAGGGTAAGCTCTGCCTTGCGCATGGCTCTGTTTACGGCCCTTGGCAGCGGCGTGATGTTTCTGCTGATAATGTATTTCTTCGCGCCGGACATAGTGTCGCTGTTCATTCCGGCAGGCTTTCCTGCCAACACGATAGCCGTAGGCGGCATGCCCCTGTTTGCTCTGGGCTTCGTGCCGTTTGCCGTCAACATCGTGGCCATAGGCTATTGTCAGAGCGTTGAGCGCGACGCTGCCGCCATGTTCATCACGGCCATGCGCGGCTATGTGCTCATGCTGCTGTGCTTCTGGCTGATGCCTAAGCTGTGCGGAGTGAGCGGCATATGGCTCGCCGTGCCCGTGGCAGAGCTGCTTACGTGCGTATTAATCTTTGTGATGTATTTGAGAAATCGGAAATGATTTGCTACCTTTGCGGCTGCCTATGGCCTTATGGCGGCGGCTGCCGCGGCCTGTCGCTGTCCGTGCCGACTTGTCCGTGCTGGATGCAGGTGCATGTGTGCTGCCGTGCTGTCAGACAGCGGCGCCGGCGTAACGGGCGGCTGCACGCATGACGGCTGAATGCCCGGTGCAGGCCGTTGGCTGTGGGATATTCGGGCAAAAGGCATGCCGAACGATTTTAATACGTGTGATTATGGAAACTTTTGAGGAGTGTCTGTGCCGGCGCAGCGGACTCAGCATGAGCGACGTTGAGGCTCTCAAGGCGCACATGACACGCATGGAGATACTGAAGGGCGACACGCTTGTGCGCAGGGGAGGGCGCAACACTGATATATATATTATAGTGGACGGGATATGGCGCGCGTCGTATGTCAATTCCGACGGCAACGACATAACCCTGTGGTTTGCGTCAAAGGGCGACCTGCTCTTCTCGTCGTGGTGCTTTGTGGGCAACATGCCGTCGATGATAGCGCTCGAGGCCATGAGCGACGGCGTTGTCTATGGCATAAGCCGCAGCGACGCCGAAGACTTCTTCATGTCGTCGGTTGAGGCTGCGCGTATAGGCCGCAGGCTCTATGAGAAGGAGATTTTCGAGATAGAGCGGTGGCTGCTCAGCAGCGGTGCGCCGAGGGCACGCGAGCGATATGAGACTCTGCTGGACGAGAAGGCCGAACTGCTGCAGCACGTGCCGCTGAAATACATCGCCTCGTATCTGTTCATAACGCCCCAGTCGCTCAGCCGCATCAGGGCAGAGATGGCGCGCGGCAGGAAGAAGAGGCACTGACTAATGGCGGACGTAAACCCATGTAGGCAATTATGCCCCATACGGCTTTATCCTTTATGTGTATTCCTGTGTTCCGCCGTCTTTCAGTTTTCAGTTCCCCTTCTTTCGTCCGTTCCTTCTTGACATAGCCTGCCGTTCATGCTGATAACAAGACGAAATACAGCTAAATGTAAAGCAAAATGCAGACCTAGTCATAGCGCCTTATGGCGGTTAAAGCGTCAGGCTGCATCATGATGACAATGCGCCTGCCTGCGGATACTTATGCCGCAGGCGGGCGCATTTATTTCAGCTGTTTTTCCACGGCAGTTTGTCCGTTTTGCAAAAGCTGTCCTTTTGCGCTGTAATATGTGGCATATTGGCGCCCGAAAGGATAGCTTTCGCATCGCCGTTTGCCGCCTTTTGCGCGGTGATGCCTGCCGCCGTCGTGTGTCGGTGTCGCTTGGCAGCATTGCCGGCCGTCTCCGTTGCCGCTTTTTTATGCTAAGAGTCGTGTTTCTGATGTCCACATGATGTTCCACGTCTGTCAGTCTCCCGCACTGCCTGATGCGCCATTTCAGTGCCGCCGTGGCAGGATTACATGGGGGCAGGACACGGCAAAAGACTGTGAAGACGGCGTTTTCCGTTTTTTGGGTACATTTATCTGTAAATAATATACCATGCCGCATGCAGGAATATAATAATTTTGTAGCGTCAGAAAAAGGCATGCTCCGCAGCGCTCTTAATCGACTGACGCCATGCAGGGGCATAAGCCTGAAGAGACAGCAAGAGCAGTTGTTGAACCAAAAAACTATGTAAGTATGAAAAAGTTTCTTTATTATGTCGTTGCGTGTTGCCTTGCCGTATCGCATATCTCGTGCGCCAAGGACAACGGCAGCGACGCCGCCGGCACCACACCGGCAACGCCTGGCGGACAGGCGGACAATGTAATGGTGGTGTATTTCTCGCAGACCGGCACCACCGAAGGCGTTGCGCGCCACATAGCCGACATAACCGGCGCAGACACATGGCGAATTGAGGCGGCAGAGCCTTACACCGCGGCAGACCTCGACTACAGCAATCCGCAGTCGCGCTCGTCGCTCGAGCAGAACGACCCCGACGCACGTCCGGAGATCAAGGGCAGCGTGCCCGACCTGAGCAAGTGCCGCACGATATACCTTGGCTACCCCATATGGTGGGGGCAGGCGCCGCGCGTTGTCTACACCTTCGTTGAGAGCTGCAACCTCAGCGGCAAGACCGTAATACCCTTCTGCACGTCAGGCTCGAGCGGCATAGGCTCAAGCGCAACCCTGCTGCAGGCGCTCGCGCCCGGAGCCACATGGACCGCAGGACGCAGGTTTGGCGCAGGCACTCAGCGCAGTGAGGTGGAACAATGGATAAAGTCGATGGAAACCGCAACAGATGAAGACAACAACATAAATTACAGCAAGATGAACATAAAGGTGAACGGCCGCACCCTCACGGCCACAATGGCAGACAACAGCTCGGCAAGAGCGCTGATAGACCTGCTGAAAGAGGGCGACATCGTGATAGACATGAGCGACTACGGCAACTTTGAGAAGGTGGGCAGCCTGGGCCACACGCTGCCGCAGAACAACGAGAACATAACCACGGAGGCTGGCGACCTGATACTGTATCAGGGCAACAATTTCGTTATCTACTACGACACCAACACGTGGAACTTCACGCGTCTGGGCAAGATAGACGGCATAAGTAAGGCAGAGCTTAAAGAACTGTTCGGCAAGGGCAACGTAACAGTAACACTTTCGGCACGCAAGTAAGCGTGCCTTTTTTATTTTCCGCCGCTGTATATCATCTTTGTTATCGCGCCTATCTTGTTCTGTCGGTCGATGGAGAAGGTGCGGCTGTGGGCGTCGATAAACCTGAACAGACTGAGGGCCATGTCGAGCTGCTGCGTCCTGAACGGCTCGGGGCGGTCGTCGGCCTCGGCATAATACAGCTCGGCAAGCATCTCCATGCGGCTTATGCGCTCCTCCTCGGGATACTTTTCGAACGATGACATTATCTCGTCATGCGTTGCCGTGTGATAAAACTCATACGAGCCGAAGTACTGGCGGAACAGGTCTTCGGCCGTCTTGCGGCGCGCTCCCGCCTCGTTCTTCTCGAGATAGCGCTGAAGCGCCGCCATAAACTCACGTATAAGTCGCGAAATGTAGTCTCTCTGAAGCATGTCTTCCTTTGTTTGTTATGTTTCGATGTCTGCTTTTTCTGATGTCTTTATGCTGCCTAAATGCCGGCAGACTCCTGCACGTAGCCGTACAGCTCCTTGTAGAAGGCGTGGCGAGTCATGGTCTGCACGCTGCCAACTATTATCAGTTTCATGCGTGCGCGGGTTATTGCCACGTTCATCCGTCGCAGGTCTGACAGGAAGCCTATCTGCCCGTCGTCGTTCGAGCGCACGAGCGATATTACGATGATGTCGCGCTCCTGCCCCTGAAATCCGTCAACGGTGTTCACCGTTATGCAGCCGCGGTAGGGCTTGAAGAACTCCGCCTTGCGCACCATTCGGCGCAGCAGCTGCACCTGGGCGCGGTAGGGTGATATTACGCCCACGTCGATATGCTCGTCGGCTATGCGCTGACGGCCTATCTTGGTGAAGTAGTTTTTAAGGGCATCGAGTGTCAGTTCGGCCTCAGTCTTGTTTATCCTGCCGAAGCTCTCGCCCACAAACTCCTCCTTAGCGTCGCTCTCCGATGTGTCTATCCATGTTATGGGGTTGTCGTAGTCGAGTATGCCGCGGTACTTAACCTCGGGCGCCGACTCCACGCGTCCGTCGTAGAACCAGTTGCTCGAGAAGCGCATTATCTGTTCGTTCATGCGGTATTGCACCGTCAGCAGCGTAACCACCGACGGCTTGCGCGCCACTATGCGCTCCATGAGCGTAGTGCCCAGTCCGCCCTTCAGCGCCGCAATGCTCTTCACCGTGGGCGGAAGCTGACAGTGGTCGCCCGCCAGCACCACGCGCGATGCCCTGCGTATGGCTATCCAGCAGGCGGCTTCGAGCGCCTGTGCCGCCTCGTCGATGAACAGCGTGCCGAACTTCTGCCCTGACAACAAGTGGCTCGCGCTGCCCGTAAGCGTTGAGGCAATGACCTTGGCCTCGCCGAAGAGCTGCGAGTTTATCCTCAGTTCGAGTTCCACGGCACGGCTCTTCAGGCGGTCCATCTTCTGGTGCCAGCCGTTGTCGCGGCGCTTGCGCTCCTGCCGCAGCTTGCGTATGGCCTGGCGTATGCTCCACAGCTGCGGATAGTCTGGGTGAGCCTCGAAGCGCCGTTCGTAGGTAAACGACAGCATCTTGTCGTTCACCTTCGTCGGGTTGCCTATGCGCAGCACGCTTATTCCGCGGTCAACGAGCCGCTCGCTAATCCAGTCTACAGCCATGTTGCTCTGCGCGCACACCAGCACCTGGCTCTCGCGCCGCAGCGTCTCGTATATGGCTTCAACGAGAGTGGTGGTCTTTCCCGTGCCCGGAGGTCCGTGCACAATGGCCACGTCCTTGGCGCGCAGCACCTTGTTGACTGCCTCCTGCTGCGCCCTGTTGAGCCACGGAAAGCTTATCGGGGCAAAGCTCAGTTCGGCAGCCGGCACGCCCGAATAGAACAGGTCGCGCAGATAGGCAAGGCGGTTGTCGCGTGCGCCTATCACACGGTCTAGAGCCTCGAACATAAGCCGGTAGCTCGTCTCGTCGAAAAACAGCTGCACGCCCAATCCTTCGGTGGCCTGCAGCTCTGCCACGGGTGCGTTGTCGGGCACGGTGACCACAAGGCGGTCGCCGTCGGCATAGCTCACCGTGGCGGTGAAATTAAAGTATCTTATCGACTTGCCTTCTGCCCCCTCGCTCATGCGGAAGAAGCACACGGGGCGTCCGAACTCGAAGTTGTGCTCAATGTCGGTGTCGGCAGTGCGCACAACCTCAACAGAAAGCTGGTTGAGCGAATTGTAGTAGCTGCGCACGAAGCGCAGCGGATGCCACGCGTCGCCACGCTTCACCTTACGCGCCAGTCCCGTGGTCTCGGTCTGACGGCGGAAGGCCTCCTTCTCGCTGTTGTACTCTATCTCCAACAGCAGGCGTTGCTGGCGCAGGGCCTGAACGGATGATGACTGAATGTTGTTCACAGATGCAAAGTTAACAATTTTCAGTCAACGGCAGCGCTTCGGCGCTCATATTTGCGGCAGAAACAGATAAAAGCCACGAGTCCCATGACTACGAAGGGCACGCCCACGAGCGCCGACCAGCGCGGAGTGGCCCCGTGCTCCATGGGCAAGCCGCCGCAGAAGGCTCCGATGGCGTTGCCCAGATTGAACGCCACCTGTATGGCAGCGCCGCCAAGCAGCTCGCCGCCGGGCGCATGCTTAAGTATAAGAAACTGCTGCGGACTGCTCAGGGCAAACAGGCAGCCCGTGCACACCACCATCAGTGCGGCCGATATCCAGCCGTAGCCGGCCAAAAGGAATATCAGCAGCAGCGTGGCTATGGTTATGGTCTGCGTGACGGCGGCCACGTGTCCCGGCCGATGACGGTCGCACAGGCGGCCGCTGATAAGGTTGCCCGCCACCATGCCGAAGCCCGCGGCTATCATCAGTGCCGACAGGGCCTCATGAGGGAAGCCTCCTACCGACGTGAGCAGTGGACTGACGTAGCTGTACCAGCAGAATATGCCGCCGTTGCCCAGCATCGTGGCGGCAAGGATGAGCCAGGGCGCGCCGTGGCGAAGGAAGGCAAACTGATGACGGAAGCCCTCGTCGGGCAGTGCGCCCACCGACGCCGGAATCCACTTCCATACGTAATATATCACGATGATGCTGATGAAGATGAGCAGCATGAACGGGAAGCGCCACGATATGTGCGAGCTGAGAGCCGTGGCAAGAGGCACGCCGAAGAGATTGGCCACGGTCATGCCCGCCACCATTATCGACACGGCACTCGTCTTGTGAGCCTCGTCGGCCAGCTTAACTGCCACGATGGACGCCACGCCGAAATAGGCGCCGTGGGGCAGACCTGAGATGAAACGGGCCACGACAAGCATGACGAAACTCTGCGCCATGGCCGAGAGGGCAGCCCCGAAGAGGATGAGGCCGGCAAGAAACAGCAGCAGGCGCTTTAGCGGATACTTGTGGAACGCCACCAGCAGAGGGGCGCCGCAGCACACGCCCAGGGCGTAGGCCGATATGCAGTGGCCGGCAGTGGGGATGCTGACATCGAAATAACGCGACACATCGGGCAGGATGCCCATCATGACAAACTCGGCTATGCCCAAGGCAAGTGTGCCGAAGGCCAGAGCCACCAGACTTTTCTTCATTTGCTTAGCTTTGATTATTTATCCTGAAAAACGCATGCAAAGTTAATGCAACCGCATCAAAACGCAAAGCCGCCGCCCCCTCATTTTTGCGCCACGGGCAAAAATCTTGACATAGGCCTAAGCCGCCTGATAGCGTAGGGCGAGAAATGAGATAACCATGAAGGCGCAAGGCCGCGTGCCCGTGTCTGCGTATAGGGGCAGCCGCAGGCAGACATGTACATGCCGCAGGAAGATGCCGCTGAAATGTAAAGATATATTACCGGGCACGGTCGTGCCGCCCAATATGTGCCCTTTCAGGGGCTGAAAGGTGGCCTTTTACAACGCAAAACACGGCCTTTTGCAGTGCAAAAAGCCGTGTTTCATAACATACTGGATATCAAAACATTACGTCGGCTGCCAACAGCGGTGCCGGTGTCAGGTGTTCTTGTCGTTCTTGTTGCCCTTCACTATCTCCGAGGCGTTGATGTATCCGCGGTCGATGGCCTTCACTATCAGGTCGGCAATGTTGCGTGCGCCAAGCTTCACGAAGAGCCGCTTGCGGTGGGCTTCAACCGTGTTTTCGGATATGAAGAGCATGTTGGCTATCTCCTTCGAGGTGTATCCTCCGGCTATCGCCCTCAGTATGTCGGTCTCTCTCTCCGACGGATGCTCTATGCGCTGCGTGTATCTCGATATCTTGCGCTTCACTCCCGGGCAGAAATACTGCTCGCCGCACATCACGGCCGCTATGGCGCTGACCATCTGCATGAAGTCGGTCGACTTGAACAGTATGGCGTTGACGTCCTTGTCGAGCATGCGCCTTAGCAGCCATATCTCCTCATGTATGGTGTTGACTATTATCCTTGCCCCGGCGTGGCGCGAGCGTATCTTGTCGATAAGCTCAAAGCCGTCGATGTCGGGCAGGCCTATGTCTATTATGTATATGTCGAAGCTGTGGCGGCCCATGGCGTCAATCAGGTCGGCCGCACAGCCAAACGTCTCGACGTTTTTGGCGTTGCAGCCCTGCATCAGACTCTTGAATCCCTCAAGAATCAGCGCGTGGTCGTCGACTATTGCAACCGACAGGTCCTGCAGCAAATATTTTTGTGCCTCGTTCATCGGGGCAAAATTATACCATACATTCATATTTGCAATAACGGAAATCCGTGGTTTTTTAAGAAATTTTATGTCTTACGGCCTTGTCTTCTTTTCGGGCAGACTGCTTATGGTTAGTCTGACGGTGGTGCTTCCGCCCTCGCTCTCCGTGGTTATCTGTCCGTTGATGGCCGCCGCGCGCTGCCTCATGGTGCGCCGTCCGATGCCTGCCGATGCGTGCTGCTGTGGCTGTCCGTTGTCGCTTATGGTCAGACTGAGGCTGTTGCCTTCAAGCCTCATGCCCACGTCTATGCGAGTTGCGCCCGAGTGCTTCATGGCGTTGGCCACGGCCTCCTGTGCTATGCGGTATATCTCGAGCGCCGTAGCGTCGGCCACGCGGCTCCAGTCGGCATCCTCGGGCACGGCCTCATACGTTATCTCACACTGCCCTGCGCCTGTCGCCTGACACAGATAGTCGTCGAGCACCATGCTTATGTCGGCATAGCTGAACTCCGGCGGCATCATCTCGTGCGATATGCGCCTCACCTGCTCGCGGCATTCGTCGAGCATGGCGGCCTGTCCTGCGGCGTCGCCGTTGCCCGCGGCAATCTTCAGCTGCACGGTGTACAGGCTGTTGCACACGCCGTCGTGAAGCTCGCGCGCCAGCCTCTCGCGCTCGTTCTCCAGTCCGTCCACATACTTCTGCATGAGCCTGCGGTCGGTGTCGGCCTGCAGCCTGCGAAACTCCTCGGCCTGCATGCGCGCCTTGCGCCTCTGCCTCATGATGTAGACCACGGTCAGGGCAGCCAGCACCGCCACAACGAGCAGTCCCGTGCTGACATACATGCGTGTCTCGGCCAGCTCGGCTTTCTTCTGCGCCAGCTCGAGTTCCTTCTCCTTGGCCTGATATTTCACGGTAAGCTCGCGCATGCTCTCGGCCTTCTGGCTCTCAAACAAGCTGTCCTTCAGGGCCACGGCCTTGGTCATGGCTCCGTAGGCCTGCTCCCACTGCCCGAGGCGTGCGTAGGCCTCGTGCATGTTGTTGTAGCAGTCGTACACCACGAAGGGCATCTGCTCTATGCCCTTGATTGTCAGAATCTTCTTGAACAGCGGCAGCGCCCCGCGCCAGTTTTCATGGTTTAGTTCAATGCTGCACAATATCTGATAATAGGCCACGAGCGTCATCGTCGATTCCACCTTGGGCTCCAGCGTGCGGCACCGTCCGCGCCACATGTCTGCCCCGCGCCTGTCGCCCAGTCTGTCGGCCGTGGCCACCATATATGCCGCCGCACTCATGGCAGCGTCGGTCTGTCCCAGTTCCATGGCGTAGCCGTAGCTCCGTGTCAGCATGTCGGCAGCCTTGTTGTTGTCGCCCGCCATGAGGAACATCAGTCCGTTCTGCGACAGCATCTGCGCCTTGAAGGCCTTGTCGGCACACTTCTGCGTCCAGTCTACCGACAGTCCGGCGTAATACATGGCCTCCTTCTTGTGCTGCATGTCTATGTGCAGCGTGGCGAGGTTTAGGTAGAGGGCAGCCGCCTCCTGGCGTGCGTCCTCGTCGGCCTTGGCCTTAAATTCGGCAGTGGTGCAGAGCTTCATGGCCTCGTTATAGTGTCTGAGCGCCTCGTCGGTCTTGCCCATGGTGCGCAGATACACGCCCATCGACGAGTTAATGCCCACTATTGCCGTGGTGTTGCGGCTCTTTGTGGCCATGTCGAGAGCCTCGCGCGCCACTATAAGTGCCGAGTCGTTCTTTCCTCCGCCATGCAGCGCGTCGGCCTTCTGCCTCAGTTCACTGAGCTTGTCGGCAGCCGCCATAGGCACAACAGCCATCATTGCGGCCAAAAATAAAATCAGTCGTAATCCTTTCATGGTAATAACAGGTTAGGGTTCATTAATATAAGGCTTGTCTTAATAGCAGCAATAAAGAGGATGGCACGCACATCAGGTGCGGAGCCTGCGTGCCGTAGTATGTTCTGTGGGCGTGTGCAATAACAGCCGTTGCACACGCCGCGGCCGGCGGGTGGGCTAGGGTCGTTGTTTTTTTTTTGTGGTTCTAGCCAAGAGTCTTTATCTCTTCGTCGAGCTCATGCCTTATCTGGCGCATCTCGCCGGCTATCTTTTCGCACATTTCCGTCATGTCGGCGTCGGCCACGCTGCCTATGTGTTCGGGCGACAGGGCCTTCAACTCGTCGACGGAGCGCGCCCCTATCATGGTCAGCATGGGCAGCGCCTTGTGTGCCACGCGGCTTATGGCGGCGCGGTCGGGCCCAGCCTTGGCCTTGTCGAGCGTGGCCATGTGGCCGTCTATTTCGGTCATGAAGCTCGAAAGAATCTCGCGGCACGCCTCATTGTCGCCTGCGGCAAACTCGGTTACGGCCCTGAAGTCGTGCCCTCCGGCCTTGCAGCCGTCGTCGTCTCCCGTGGCGTCAGGTGCCTTGTCTGTGCGGCATTCATCGCCGTTGCCGTCTTCATCGGTGCCCCCGCAGCCGTCAGCATCAGCCTTCCCGGCAACCGTCTTGCCGCCATCAAGCTCAATGCCTGTGGCAGCCTGGAGCGTAGCACACAGGCGGTCGGTGTTGAACGGCTTGAAAAGGCACGCGTCGAAGCCAGCCTCCAGCAGTCTTGGCTCTATGCTCGGCTCGTGCGCCGTCATGGCTATGAGCAGCGTGTCGTAGCGTCCGGCTATGCGGGCAGCCATCTCCGTGCCGCTCATCTCGGGCATCTCTATGTCTATGAAGAACACGTGCGGACGCAGGTCGGCAAGCTGCCTCAGTGCTTCGTCGGCATGGCTGCATGCCGTTATGTGCCATCTGCTGCCCGAAATGCCCGTGAGCATCTCGCGCAGAAGCTGCAGTTGCAGGCGGTCGTCGTCAACAATCAGTATGCTGATTCTGTCGGCCGTCATGCCCTCAGGTCTGTGTCCGGGCTTTCTGCCGGCGCCTGCCGGCCTGCTTTCGGCTGCTGCAGCCTCGTCGTCGGCTATGCCGTTGCCGTTGAACTCAAGCGGAAGCGACACATGGAACGTTGTGCCCTTGCCCTTGGCCGACTCGAGCGTGATGCGCCCTCCGAGCAGAGTGGCCAGCTCGCGGGCTATCGACAGGCCCAGGCCCACGCCCTCGGTGCCCTGCGCTCCGGGCAGACGCGTGAAGGCGTTGAATATGCGGCGCGCCTCCTCGGGCGTCATTCCGCGTCCCGTGTCGGCCACATCCACCTGCAGGCGGCTGCCCTGCATGCGCGCCGATATGGCTATGCTGCCCTGGTCGGTGTATTTAAGGGCGTTGCTTATAATGTTGTCGAGTATCTGCTTTATGCGGAAGGCGTCGCCCAGACACAGGCGTGAGCCGCATCCGGAGGTGTCGCTCTCGACGGCAAGCCCCTTGGCCTCGGCCTGCGGACGTATGCCTTCGGCACAGCTGTCGACGAGCTGTCGCGGACTGAAGCTTACGCTGCGCGTCTCCACCTTGCCGCTCTCAAGGCGGTGATAGTCGAGCAGTGCGCTGACCAGATGGAGCAGATGTGTGGCCGAATTCTTGATGTTGCTCAGGTAGGATGCCGCCTTTCCGTCTCTGACATAGTCGCCGAGCAGCTCTATGAAGCCCGATATCGAGGCTGCCGGAGCCTTTATGTCGTGGGTGATGGTGAGCAGCAGACGCTCGCGCTGAGCCATTATGCGCTCTGTCTCGGCCTTTGCCCGCTCGAGGTTCTCGCTGTAGATGCGTGCCTTGCGCATGTCGCGCCTGACGTAGAGCAGCAGCACCACCGCCGACATGACGGCCACCAGGGCAAGCGATATTATCTTGAGCATGACGCTGCGGCGCCCCGACAGGTCGGTGTCTATAGCTGCCTGCAGCGCGCGGTGCTCCTCGTCGCGTATGTCTTCGAGCAGCTGCTCTATGCGCCGGGCCAGCTGCACGCCCACCAGCTGCTGCGTCTGCCGCTTCTCGTCGAGCTGCTCCTGGCGTGCCCTGCGCGCCTTCAGTTCCTCGCGCTTAATCTCCTTGAGCACTCCGGCCACGGTGTCGGCTATGTTGATGCTGTGGCGTGCAGAGTCGGTTACGGCCTTGCGGCTGCGGTTGCTCACCTGTATGGTGTCGGCATGCTGCTTGCGGAAGGCGTCGGCAAGGCGTGCAAAGAAGCCCTTCTTGCTCTTCACGATGTCGTAGACCACTTCCTTCTTCTCCTGCACTTCTACCGATTTTGGATGTATCACAACCGAGTCTTGCCCCTCCTGCAGCTTGATAACTTTCTCGCGGAAGAACTTGTCAGGGTTGTTTCTGGCCATCTCGTCGACAATCATCAGCGTGTTTTCGCGCTTCAGCAGGAGCATGCTGCGCAGCGAGTCGATCTTCAGGCATTGCGAACTGTCGCTGACCATGGCCTTCAGCGAGTCGGCCAAAGCCATGGTCTTGCGGAGCGATGCGTCGAAATTGTCGAGCTCGTCGGTGTTGCCGAGGCACAATGACCTCTCGCAGTTGTCGGTTTCGAGAAAGCAGTAGATAAGGCTGTCAACCACGTCGCGCCGCTCCATAAACTCGCGCTCGGCCTTGTCTATCTGCATGAAGGCCCTGGTGTTGCCGTAGACCAGCCACACCGCCAGGGCGAGCACCAATATTGCAAGCGTGTATCCCGCCGCTATCTTAAACTGTACGCCTGTCTTCATCCGTTTCAAGTATTAGTCCAAGCGCAGACTTCAGCGCTGCCTGCGCGTCGTATTGCATGCCAACCGGGCGTGCCGGGAGTAATGTCCCATTTTTGCAAAGATAAAGTAAAAATATGTCAACGATGCATTATTTTGGCAAAAATAACCGCAAAATGTTCACTTTTTGTAAGTTTTATGCCTTTTTTAGTATCACCTTCGGGCGTGATGCATATAAACAAGGCAAACCCCGTCAGCTGGCTGTTACAGCTTCCGGGGCTCGCTTTTGAGATAAAACGCCTTATCTCCGAAAAAATGAATTAACCTATTATTCTTGTCTTAACCGAACTTTTTATTCAGCTGTAGCTACTGTGTCTGCAGGAGCGGGAGTTGTTACTGTTGTGTCTGATACTACTGTGTTCTGTACTTTATTTTCGTTCTGACCTGCAAATACGTTGCTAACTGAAACCAATGCGAGAGCTGCTACTGCAGCGAAAACTAACTTTTTCATAATGCTTTCTTTTTTTATTGTTAATAATTTTATTTTCAACGTTCTCGCTTATTCATATTGCAACAGCCGTGCCAAACTATGCCAGAAACAGCTATATCGGTGATTATCAGGCGGTTATGATATTTTGGGGAATTGCGGAATGTGTGGAAAAGTGTGGAAGAGGTGTGGAATTTTTCCACAAAAAAGTGTGGAAACGCCGTTCCACACCTCTACACACGCTCCGCTTTGGCACGCCGATGAAGATTTTTCGGGGCGTGATCTGCTGTAAAATCTATACCGGTCATCAGGCCGGTGTAAGGTTTAGCCGTGCAGGCATGCTGACGCCTCCGGCCGCCTTATTATATTAAGTCATAGGCTTGCCGCCTGAGGCCATTTTCTAAAAGCATGCCTTTTGCCCTGCGATATGTGGTCTTTTGCAGCCTAAAAGCATACCTTTTGCTGGCTGATTTGCGGTCTTTTGCATCGCACGCGCAAACGCCTGTCAGTCAGATATTTGCAACAAGGGTATTGTGGATGCCAGCACAACGGCACTCATGAACCGTCGCCCTGGTACAGGAAGCATGGCAGGGCAGCCACACGGCTACATGGGCCGGATGTTGAACTCGCGCCACACGGCCGCCTGGCGGTAGGCATCGAGCGAGGCTGAGGGCACAAGCACCGCTGTACGGCGCGACACGCCGAAGAAGGCGTCGGCACCCACTGCGGGCGGCTCCGTTGCACCTACCGTTATCTGGCGCAGCGACGTGCACACCCTGAACGCCCTGTCGCCTATGGACGTAACGCCTTCGCCTATGACCACGTTGCTAAGATTCATACAATATTTGAAAGCCTCGCTGCCTATGCTGGTGGTGCCTGAGGGCATGGTTATGCTGCTTATGCTGCGGCACTTCTCAAAGGCTCCGTCGCCAATGCTTATCAGACTGTCGGGCAACACTATCGAACTGAGCGATACGCAGCCGCTGAACGCCTTGTCGCCAATGCTCATGATTCGGGCAGGAAGCGATATCCGGGCAAGGCTGCCGCATGAGGCAAAGGCCTCGTCGCCGATGTAAGTCAGTGAGCCGGGCAGGGATATTGAGCTGAGTGAGCCGCACTCTCTGAAGGCAAGGTCGTCTATTATGGCAAGACCTTCGGGCAGGCTAACCTCCCTGAGCGAGCTGCATCCGCCGAACGTGGCTGCCTCTATGATGCGCACACCGGCCGGAACGGCAGCCGACAGAAGCGACCTGCAGTCCATGAACGCGCCGCTGCCTATGCTCCTGACGCCGCTACCCATGCTCACGCGCGATAGCATAAGGCATCCGCTGAACGCCTTGCTGCCTATGCTCTCCACGCTGGCAGGCAGCGACATCGACGTAAGCTGGCTGCAATAGGCAAAGGCCTCTTCTCCGATATGCCGTATGCCCTCGGGCAGGCCTATGCGCCTGAGGCTGCTCTTGACGCTGAATGCCGTTATGCCTATGCCTGTTACCTTATAGCTGATGCCGCCGTGGCTTACCGTGGCGGGCACGTCTATCTCGCTCTCGTAGCTCTCGCACGAGCTGACGTCAACCTCGCCGGCAGTCTTGTCGGTTACCGAGTAAGTAAGGTTTCCTACGCTGAATGTCTGCGCCAGGGCGCATGCCGATGCCGACAGAAGAGCTGTCAGCACTACTAATGTCTGTCTGATGATCATGGTATGAACTGTTGAAATGTTTTTAATAATATCGTATCGACTTGTTTGTATGCACGCCGTATGCCGTTATGCAGGCTGGCTGAAAGGTTACTGCGGCTGCTGCGGCATAAAAAAAGAAGGTGAACGGCCAAAGCATCAGTGCCCGGTCTTCACCTTCAATATTGCTTGCGGCAGGATTCTGTCAATTCGGCCGATGCGCTTTTTGCATTTTAGCAAGTGTATCTTTGTAAGCCGACGGTAGAGTATAGCTGACTGTACGCCCGACAGGACTTGACAAAAAGACACCGGTAATGTCAGAAAAGCGGCCCGAACGGATGACGGGAATATATGCATCCTTTATATATCCGAAATTACAGACTCCGCCTTATATATAATACGTCAGAAGCAGCCGGTGCCGTCGAAGCAGTGAGTGCAGAGCTTGCACTTGGGCAGACCGATGGCGTCGACGAGGTTTTCGAGCGTGTTAAACTTTAGCGAAGTGAGGCCCAGGCGCTCGCGTATTATCTCCACCATGCGCTCATATTCGGGCGAGCCTGTGGTGGCATATTTCTCAAGATTCTTGTTCTCGTCGCCCTCAAGCTCCTTTATTATGCGGCGAGTTATCAGTTCGAGGTCGCTCTTCGACGACGTGAAGCCGATGAACGGGCAGCCGTAGATGAGCGGCGGACAGGCTATGCGCACGTGAGCCTCGCGCACGCCGTAGTCGAACAGCACCTTAACGTTGTCGCGCAGCTGCGTGCCGCGCACGATAGAGTCGTCGCAGAACAGCAGACGCTTGTCCTTGAGCATGGCGCGGTTAGGTATCAGCTTCATCTTTGCCACGAGGTTGCGCAACTCCTGACGGCTTGGAGTGAAGCTTCGCGGCCATGTAGGCGTATATTTAGATATGGCGCGGTGGTAGGGCACACCCTTGCCTTCGGCATATCCGAGGGCCATGCCCACGCCCGAGTCGGGTATTCCGCAGGCGCAGTCAACCTCCGACTTGTCCTGCTGTCCCATCTTCTTTCCCATCTCGAAGCGCACCTCCTCAACGTTGCGGCCTTCGTAGCATGACGTGGGGAATCCGTAGTAAACCCACAGGAACGAGCATATCTGCATCTGCTTCTCGGCCTTGCGCATCTGCTCTACGCCGTCGGCCCTGAGGCGCACAATCTCGCCCGGACCAAGATAGCGGTCGATTTCATAGTCGAGGTTAGGAAAGCTGCTCGACTCGCTCGTGGCTGCAAACGCGCCTTCCTTGCGGCCTATCACGATAGGCGTGCGGCCCCACTTGTCGCGCGCCGCGATGATTCCGTCCTCGGTGAGGAGCAGCAGCGAGCACGAGCCTTTTATCTTGTTGAACACATTCTCTATGCCCTCAACAAAGTTCTTGCCCATGATTATCAGCAGCGCTATGAGCTCGGTCTGGTTGGTCTTGCCCGAACTCAGCTCCGCCAGATGCATGTTCCTGGCCAGCAGGTCCTGCTCAAGTTCGCTGATGTTGTTTACCTTGCCCACGGTTACGATGGCAAAGCGTCCTAAGTGTGAGTTGATGATGATAGGCTGGGCGTCAGTGTCGCTGATGATGCCTATGCCTGAGTTACCTGAAAACTTGCCGAGCTCGTCTTCAAACTTAGTGCGGAAGTATGTGCTCTCAAGGTTGTGGATTGAGCGCATAAACTGTTTCTCCTCCGCATTATAAGTGGCAAGTCCGCCACGCTTTGTTCCCAAATGCGAATTATAGTCAGTACCGTAGAACAGGTCTGTAACACAATTCGACTTCGAGATTGTTCCGAAGAATCCTCCCATAAGATATGTTTTTGTTAGTGTTCAAGAATCCGAATGGTTTTCGGTGGCTGCAAAGTTACAAAAATATTGGCTAATCATAAACAGCCGGCATGCAGTTTTTTTAACCCATACAGGGCTTTATTATTCAGCCGGGATTCTCGCTTAATGTAAATCAGACGGCCATAAGCCCGATATAAAACGGCAACACAGCCGGGTGTAAAATGGCTGGTCATGGATAAAAAATATCCGGCCCGGACACGAAGCCCGAACCGGAATGTGAACTATGTAAAACAAAAAATTATTATTATGTCGCCGTAACCTACGGCCATATCTGCTGTAAGGCGAAAGCTCAATCCTGCACTTTCCAGTCGGATATAGTTCCCGTCTCCGACGAGAAGCTGGCGCCGATCTTGAACACACGGCGGCTGTCTGATTCGTATTCGCGGGCATAGCCCTTGTCTTCTATCTGACTGAGAGCCTCGTCTGCCGTGCCGTCGAGCTTGAACTCAAAGATATATACATACTGAGGAGTCTCCACCACGCAGTCAACACGCCCCTGGCTCTGCACCTTCTCTGTGTAAACGGTGTAGACGCTGATAAGACGCATGATGAGATAGAATGTATACTGGAAGTAGCGCTCGCGCTCCGCCTCATTGTCCTTGCGGCGCATGGTGTAGGGGATGCTCGACAGGAAGGAGGTGAACAGCGTGCGTAGACTGTCGGCCTCGCCTGCCTCCATGGCGTCAATCACGTCGAATATCCAGCCGTTGAGACGCTCGCGCGGCTGAAGATACGAAGAGGCAATCATCGTGAGAAAGCCCTTCTTGACTTCGTCGTTGGGGAAGTCGAGAAGGAATGTGTTGTGGCGCATGTTGTAGTCCTTTATCGTGAGGTAGCCGCTTTGGTATATCATAGGCAGCGGGCGCTCCACGTCGGCTTTATAGTCGATGAACTCCTCCATGGCGTAATATTTGCCCGTAAGCTCGTTCATGTTCTCGTTGAAGTGTGCAAGCAGGCGGATAAGATAGGTAGGAGTGCCCGAGCGGAACCAGTAGTCATACATTCTGCGGCTGTCCATGGCATTGAGCAGACTGAATGGATTGTAGACGCCCGTCATTCTGTCGCTGAAGTGATATCCGTCATATTGGCGTCTGAGCCGCTGCTTCATCTCGTCAGTGCTGTATTTATAGTCTTTGGCCATAAGTTCAACAGGCTCGGCGAAATAACGCTCAAGTTCATCCTGCGTTATGCCACACAGTGTCTCGTAGCGTGCGTCCATACTTATGTCCTTGGGCTGGTTGAAGCCGCTGAACACGCTGACCTGCGAGAACTTGGTTACGCCCGTTAGCAGGACAAACTGCAGATGGGCGTCGGCTCCCTTGAACACAGAGTAGAAGGCTTTGAGAACGTTGCGGTGGCGGTCTTCAAGCTCGCGGCTCATGTCGAGCACGTCGAGTATCGGTTTGTCATACTCGTCTATCAATACCACCGCGCGGCGGCCTGTCTTGGCATGAGCAGTACGCAAAATCTCAACAAAGCGGTCGCCGTAGCCCAGCTCGTTCTGACGTACAGGCATGTCATAAAGATGTTCCCATTCCGACAGACAGAAGTTGAGTTTCTGCTCAAGTTCGCCCGCATTTGTGAAGTTTCCGCCGTTGAAGTCAACATGGAACACAGGATAAACGTTCCACTCCTTCTCCATGCCGTCGATGGCAAGACCCTTGAAAAGATCCTTGCGGCCAAGGTAGTAGTTCTTCAGCGTAGACACAAGCAGACTCTTTCCGAAGCGGCGCGGACGGCTCAGAAAGTAGATTCCGCCCTCATGCGTGAGGTCGTAAATCATGTCCGTCTTGTCTACATAAACGTAGCCGTCTTCTATAATCCGGTCGAAGCTCTGTATTCCTATTGGGTATTTCATCTTTGCGTCTTTCCTTTCTATGTATGGTTGACTTATACGGCGGAATCCCGCCCGTTCATTATGCAAATATAGTGAAAGGCGAGTGCACTGCAAAACAAAAAACACTTTTTTTTGAGTTTGCCTTTCCGAGCCGCCTCCTATATTAGGTAAATATAGTGAAAGGCGAGTGCATTGCAAAACAAAAAATCACTTTTTTTGAGTTTGCCTTTCCGAGCCGCCTCCTATTATTATGTAAATATAGTGAAAGGCGAGTGCAATGCAAAACAAAAAACACTTTTTTTGAATTTGTCTTTCCGAGCCGCCTCCTAATATTATCTATTGTTATGCGGATATACACAATTTTCGCTGAAGACAGAAAACGCATCGGCATCAGCTGCTGTTTATGCGTGCACATAAAAAACATGAATTTCTGTCTTATTTTATGGTAAAATGTCCATAAAACATCCGTTTTTGACGCTCATACATATTAAATATTCACTTTTTTAAGTTTGTGAACCATTGTGAACTTGTTTTGCGTTTGCTTTTGGCGTATCTTTGCACTCACAAACGATAAACCTTATAAAGACTGTTGGGTATGATTAAGAAAAATATACTTATATGGATGACTGCCGCACTTGCATTCTGCGCATGTTCATCAAGTGAAAACAACGGAGATGAAGGCGAAATCGACCCGCCGTCGCCCCACGCTGTGCCTATAAAGATAAGCACTACGATGGAGAGCGTAGACGGCACGAGAGCCACAGATTACGGATTTGAGGCCGGCGACAGGATAGGTCTGTTCGTAGTGAACCACAATGCCGACGGAACACCGGGAACGCTGCAGCCGGTCGGCAACCATGTTGACAACATGAGGTTTACATACAGCGGAACATGGACTCCTGACGAACAGATATACTGGAAAGACGAGACCACACACGCCGACTTCTATCTCTACTACCCCTACACGCCGTCGCTGACATCGGTAAACGCAATGCCGTTCAGCACGATGGCCAACCAGAGCAACACAAGCGACTATAAGGCATCCGACCTGCTTGTGGGAATTACAAAAGACGTGGCACCCACAGAGGCTGCCGTTGGCATAACTGCATCGCACGTGATGAGCCAGATGCTGATAAATCTGGCGGCAGGCAACGGATTTACCGACGAGAGCCTGGCCGCAGCATCAGTAAGCGTGAAGATAAACGGCATAAAGACACAGGCCACGGTAGACCTTGCAACAAAAGCCGTTACGCCCACGGGAACAGCCACAAGCATAACACCGCTGAAAGAAAACGGAAGCTACAAGGCCATAATAGTGCCGCAGACAGTGGCACAGGGCAACCTGGTGACTGTAACCGTTGACGGCCGCGACTACAACCTGCAGAAGGCATTTACATTTGAGAGCGGCAAGCGCCACAAATTCACCGTGACGCTGAGCAAGACAAGCAACGGAATAAACGTCGACATAGATGATTGGGAAGACGACGGCACAGATAATGGCGGAACGGCAGAATAATGTTTCAGGTCGGTTGTACTAATGTAGCATGTAAAAATTTAACGCCATTAAATAAAGTCTGCAGATGATTACCATAAAAAGCAACCAATACAAACTTTTAATATATATAATCACAGTCTGTCATTTATTGGCAGGCTGTTCTGACGATCTTTTCGGCGGAGACGAAAGCCGCGGCAGCGGCAACCGCATAACACTGTCGGGCGAAATTGACCAGCTGGCGGTTACGAGAGTAAACGACAGCGGGTTTGCCGACGGCGACGTGATGGGCGTGTATATTGTCGACTATAACGGCAACACGCCCGGCACTCTGCAGCCGAGCGGCAACAGGGCAGACAACGTGCGCCATACATACGACGCCGCCAACGCCAAATGGAACTCTGCCTACGACATCTACTGGAAAGACGACCACACACACATTGACGTCTACGGATACTATCCCTTCGGCAGTCCGGAGAGCATAGACGCCTACCAGTTTACCGTGGAGCGCGACCAGAGCAAGCCTTCGGAGGACGGCGTGATGGGCGGATATGAGGCCAGCGACTTTCTGTGGGGAAAGGTGGCCGACGTGGCCCCGACTGACAGAGTAATACGTCTGCCCATGGCCCACCGCATGGCCAACGCCCGCGTAACACTTACCGAGGGCACAGGCTTTGCCGACGGCGAATGGGAGCAGACAGAGCGCACTGTGCTCGTGGCCAACCTGATACGAGGGGCAAAGATAAATCTTAACGACGGAACGGTGAAAGCCAAAGGCAGCGTAGAGCCTACGGCCACAGTGCCTGCAAGAGTAGGCGACGAGTGGCGCGCCATAGTTGTGCCTCAGACAGTAGCGGCAGGCACAACGCTGTTCACTATAACCGTGGGCGGCATACCTTATAAGTTCAGCAAGAACGAGGCGTTTACGTATACAGCAGGAAAGATGAGCAACTTCACCATCCGTGTTGACAAGAAAGCCGAAACAGGACAATACACTCTTACGCTCGTCAACGAGAGCATCACACCATGGGAGAGCGACCTCGTAAGCCACGACGCCGAAGGCAAGGCGTATATTGTGATAAACACGACACGCGGACATCTTAAAAGTTCTATAATTGCTGCCAACAAAGACTACACAAAGCTGAAAAACCTGAAGATAACAGGAGAGATAAACGCAACAGACTTTGAGTTTATGAGAAATGAGATGACTCAGCTCGAGGCGTTGAATCTTAAGGATGTAAAGGTGTATGGAAATTATAATGAGCAACCAGAAGATGATGATGATAAATTTGGCGTGATTCCGGCAAATGCCATGGAAAATAAAACTTCTTTGTTATTTCTTGTACTTCCGGATAAACTTACTTGTATTGGAGATTATGCGTTTAATCATTGTGTAAACATTACAGGCTCTTTAAAAATTCCTGAAGGGGTAACAAAAATCGGGCGAGAAGCTTTTGCATATTGCAGTGGGATAACGGGTACATTATCATTACCAAATACATTGGAAGAAATTTCTTATCGGGCTTTTTTTTATTGTGATTTCACGTGTAATTTATTACTTCCAAATAAGTTGAAATATATAGGAGGAGAAGCTTTTAAAACTAATACTTCATTATATGGCTCGATAGCTTTACCTGAAACGTTGGAAAATATAGATGCTGGAGCTTTTGAAGATTGCATAAATATAAATGGAGACATCTCTATTCCTCAAGGAATAAAAACAATAAATAAACTTATATTTAGTGGATGTCAAGGTTTAAACGGCAACCTTAAATTACACGATGGAATTACTTTTATTGATGATTATGCTTTTAGTGGATGTAGTTTCAAAGGTGAACTTGTTTTGCCAAAAAATATAAATGCTATTGGAGGGGGTGCTTTTAGTGGTTGTGATTTTTCTGGTGAGTTAATACTTCCTGATAATCTAGCGATTATTGGTTCTTGTGCATTCCAAAGCAACCCTAGATTAACAGGAACATTAAAATTACCACAAAGAATACAATCGATAAATACAGCAGCTTTTGCTTATTGTAAAGGATTAGAACATATAATTATTCCAAGAAATATTGAAAGTATAAAATCTGGTGCCTTTCTAAATTGCTTTGGTATAGGTTCTATTGTCTGTGAAGGGGAAATTCCACCTTATTTAGAGAGTGGTGCTTTCGACGGCGTGCCAAAGGATAACTTTACGGTTGAAGTGCCTGAGTCGGCTGTTCCACAATATCAGACAGCCACCGGCTGGAATGAGTTTAAGCGCATTGCCGCCCATCATGAGTTGGTATGCCGTCCGTCTACGGTATGCGCACTGAACAACGGACACACGCAGACATTGGTGTTGGATGCCGAAGGCGAATGGGAAGTGGAGAGCAAGCCCGACTGGTGTGAGCTGTCGCCAATGAGCGGTAACGGCAAGACGGAAGTAACCATAAGTATAAACACTTTGTCTAAAGGTGCCGGCAACAGAACTGGCGAAGTGGTGTTCAAGCTGAAAAATGAAGACTATACCCATACGTGCAGCGTAAGCCAGTATGACTACATCTATGGTGAAGACGAGTGGCTGACGCTGCAGAAGGCGACACGAGGCAACACAGGCGGAATAAACGTTGTGATTATAGGTGATGGATTCAACGCAAAAGACATAGCCGAAGGCGACTGTCTTCCTGCCCTGAAAGAGGCTGCACAATATCTTATAACCATAGAGCCTTATAAGACATACTCAAAATACTTCAACATCTACATAGGTTTTGCCATGTCTAACGAGAGTGGTATAGGTTCGGTGAACACCATACGTTACAACCGTTTCGGCACAACATTCACTGGTGGCTCAGGATTAAGCGCAGACTATGACGAGATATTCAGCTATGCGCTCAATGCCCCTACAGTAAATCAGAACAACCTGAACCAGACGCTGATAATAATTGTGCCCAACACTACCGAATACGGCGGCATAACCCAGATGTGGGAAGACGGTTCGGCTATAGCCTTCTGTCCGCGCAGCACAGACGCATATCCTTACGACTCGCGTGGAGTTTTGCAGCATGAGGCAGGCGGTCATGCCTTCGGTAAGCTTGGCGATGAGTATATATATCACAATGCCTTCATCGACGCATGTCATTGTATATGTTGTTCCCATGTGGGTGCTATTAATCAGGCAAAGTCGCTCGGCTGGTACGACAACCTGTCACTTACGGGCAAGATGCACGAAGTGCCCTGGAGTCATCTGATATTCGACAGCCGATACAGCAATCTTGTAGATATTTATGAAGGCGGATTCATGCACAGTCGCGGAGTGTTCCGTTCAGAGCAGAACTCGTGCATGAACAACAATGTGCCGTACTTCAACGCCATAAGCCGCGAGAGTATAGTAAGGCGAATAAAGGAATATGCCGGCGAGACATTCTCGTTTGAGGAATTTGTGGCCAACGACAAGACTGATGCAAGCAGCGCAGTCAGTGCCACACGCGGCGTAGGCTCAACATCAACATATCATGGACGACAGATGCCGCCCAAGATACATAAGGGCAGTCCGCTAAAGAGCATAAGGAAAGCGCGCAGGCACAGACGCTGACCACGTTCGGGTCTATATAGATGGCGGCTAAAGTTTTAAACAAATGATAAAGCCATAAGATTATGAGAAGACAGAACCAATACAAAATTTTAATATATATATTAGCATTCTGCCACCTGTTGGCAGGATGCTCTGATGATCTGTTTACCGATGACACAGGTCGCGGCAACGGAAAGAAGATAACTTTGTCGGGCGAGATTGACCAGCTGGCGGTTACGAGAGTAAACGACAACGGCTTTGCCGACGGCGACGTGATGGGCGTGTATATTGTCGACTATAACGGCAACACGCCGGGAACACTGCAGTTGAACGGCAACAGGGCAGACAACGTGCGCCATACGTTCGACGAAGCAGCCTATAAATGGAACTCGGCCTATGATATCTATTGGAAAGACGACCACACTCACGTGGACATATACGGATATTATCCCTTCGGCAGTCCCGAGAGCATAGACGCCTATCCGTTCACCGTAGAGCGCGACCAGAGCAAACCATCGGAAGACGGCACGATGGGCGGCTATGAGGCCAGCGACTTTCTGTGGGGTAAGGTGGCCGACGTGGCCCCGACAGATAAGGTTATCCGCCTGCCCATGGCCCACCGCATGGCCAACGCCCGTGTAACCCTCACAAAGGGTACAGGCTTTGCCGACGGCGAATGGGAGCAGACAGAGCGTGTGGTACTTGCCACCAACCTGATACGCGAGGCTACGATAAACCTTGCCGACGGAACTGTAAAGGCAAGCGGCGGCATAGAGCAGACATCAACAATGCCGGCACGCGTAGGCGACGAGTGGCGCGCAATAGTTGTGCCTCAGACCGTACCGGCAGGCACAACGCTGTTCAGCATAACCATCGGCGGCATACCTTATAAGTTCAGCAAGAACGAGGCGTTTACGTATACGGCAGGAAAGATGAGCAACTTCACAATCCGTGTCGATAAGAAGTCTGTAAGCGGACAATATGCCCTCACACTTGTAAGCGAGAGCATCACGCCATGGGAGAACGACCTCGTAAGCCATAACGCCACGGCAAAAGAGTATGTCATAATCAACTCTACCCCCGGTCATCTTAAAGACGCTATCACTGCTGCCAACAAGGACTATACAAAGCTGAAGAACCTGAAGATAACGGGAAGGATAAACAGTCAAGACTTTTATTTCATGCGTGACTCTATGGATATGTTGCAGTCGCTGAACATGAAAGAAGTTAGAGTTAGTGGAGCTATGGGACTTAAACCTTGGGTTAAAGGCGATGCACCCGATAGTAATGAAGAAAAAGATGATATAATAACTAGAAGTGCGTTTAACGAAAAAACTTCACTTCTGAGAGTTGTTCTCCCAGACACGCTAAAAGGTATTGGTGAATGTGCTTTTCGTAGTTGTGTAAATCTTACCGGCTCAATAACAATACCTGAAGGTGTAACCGAAATTGGACCAAGCGCATTTTTATGGTGCACATCACTTACAGGAACTTTGTCATTGCCAAGTACTCTTGAGTATATTGGCGGTGGCGGAGCTGTAGACATTCATGGAGCATTTAACGATTGTCATTTTAATTGCGAACTGAAACTTCCAAACAATTTGAAATATATCGGACATAATGCTTTTGCTGGAAATGATGGTTATTATGGCAATCTTGTACTTCCTGAAAAGCTAGAATTCATAGGTGACTTTGCTTTTGCAAAAGCTACTAACCTTTCAGGTGACCTGAGAATACCGCAAGGAGTAACATCAATATCACAATATGCATTCCAAAATACAGGTCTTAATGGAACTCTCCAATTGCATGATGGCATAACGGGGATACAGACAGGTGCGTTTGAAGGTAGTCCTCTCAAAGGTGAATTAGTATTACCAAAGGATTTGACAACGCTTGGAGCAAACGCTTTTTTCGGATGCGATTTTTCAGGTACGCTTAAACTTCCTAATGATATAGCATCGATAGGAAATGGTGCTTTTGCCGGCAACTGGCGTCTTATGGGTGTTGTTGAATTTCCTGATGGCTTGCAGACAATAGGCTCTGATGCATTCTCAAACTGCCGCAGCCTGGAAGGATTGATAATACCCGAAAGTATTGAAAACATACAAAGCAATGCTTTTAACGAGTGCTACGGCATCGGCTCGATTGTATGTAAGGGTGAAGTGCCACCGCGTGTGTCAGATAATTCTTTCAACGGTGTTGCCAAGGATAATTTCACGCTTGAAGTGCCCGAAAGTGCCATAGCCCAGTATCAGGCGGCACCGGGATGGTGCGACTTCAAGCGCATTGCCGCCCATCATGAGTTGGTATGCCGTCCGTCTACGGTATGCGCACTGAACAACGGACATACGCAGACATTGGTGCTGGATGCTGAAGGTGAATGGGAAGTGGAGAGCAAGCCCGACTGGTGTGAGCTGTCGCCAATGAGCGGCAAAGGCAAGACGGAGGTGACCATAAGTATAAACACTTTGTCGAAAGGTGCCGGCAACAGAACCGGCGAAGTGGTGTTCAAGCTGAAAAATGAAGACTATACCCATACGTGCAGCGTAAGTCAGTATGACTACATCTATGGTGAAGACGAGTGGCTGACGCTGCAGAAGGCGACACGAGGCAACACAGGCGGAATAAACGTTGTGATTATAGGCGACGGATACAACGCCAAAGACATAGCCGAAGGCGACTGTCTTCCTGCCCTGAAAGAGGCTGCGCAATATCTTATAACCATAGAGCCATATAAGACATACTCAAAATACTTTAACATCTACATAGGTTTTGCCATGTCTAACGAGAGCGGTATAGGCACGGTGAACACCATACGCTACAACCGTTTCGGCACAACATTCACCAGTGGTGTCGGCTTGCGTGCCGACTATGACGAGATATTCAGCTATGCGCTCAATGCTCCGACCGTAAATCAGAACAACTTGAACCAGACGCTGATAATAATTGTGCCCAACACTACCGAATACGGCGGCATCTGCCAGATGTGGGAGGATGGTTCGGCTATAGCCTTCTGTCCGCGGAGCACCTATGGCTATCCGCTCGACACCCGCGGAGTGATACAGCATGAGGCCGGCGGTCACGGCTTCGGCAAGCTTGGCGACGAGTATATCTACCATAACGCCTTTATCGACTTCTGCAACTGCACGTGCTGCGGCCATGTTGACGCCATCAACTGGGCAAAGTCGCTCGGCTGGTACGACAATCTGTCGCTTACGGGCAAGATGCACGAAGTGCCATGGAGCCACCTGATATTCGACAGCCGATACAGCGATGTTGTCGACATCTATGAAGGCGGATTTATGCACAGTCGCGGAGTGTTCCGTTCAGAACAGAATTCATGCATGAACAACGACATACCATATTACAGCACCATAAGTCGCGAGAGCATAGTAAGGCGCATAAAGAAGTATGCCGGTGAGACATTCTCGTTCGAGGAGTTTGTTGCCAACGACAAACGTGATGCAGGCATCGTCACCCGCGGCATGGGTGTCGGTTCTGTAAGCGTCGGGCACGGACAGCATATGCCGCCCAAGATACATAAGGGCAGTCCGCTCAGCAACATGCGCAAGGCACGCCGCCACAGATAAAAACATGAAACGGAAATTGTGGATAACGTGAATAATGCTATTTTAGTATAAATTTTTAAGTAAATTAAATAATAAAGACGATGAAAAAGCGTATTATACATATAGGTCTTGCACTTGTTGCGCTGATAGCAGCCGGATGCAGCCAGGAAGACGACACACCGGTAGACGCAAGGCATACGCCCATGAGGTTTGAGGTGACTCATCCTTCACAGCGCACAAGGGTGACCGACTCGGGATTCGAGAACGGCGACAGGATAGGTCTGTTCGCAAGCAGCACTGACAAGCCCCTCGAGATAGGCGGCAACCTTGTGAACAACGAGCCGCTGACGTGCAGCGGCAGCTCATGGACCGCAAGCCGCACGCTCTATTGGGATGAAGGCACGTACAACTTCTACGCCTATTATCCCTACATGACGTCTGTAAGCTCTATCGAGGACCTGCCATTCTGCGTGCAGACCGACCAGAGCACGGCCGACGGCTATGAGGCCAGCGACTTTCTGTATGCACAGACCAACAACGTCAGCGCGTCAAACTCTCCCGTAACCCTGGCCTTCAAGCACATAATGAGCAAGCTCACCATACGCCTGATAAAGGGCGAGGACTTTGAGGGCGAGATGCCTACATACGCCGAGGTGTATGTGCACAACACTGTGCCTGAGTCGACCATAGACCTAAGTGCCGGCGTTGCCACAAAATATGTAAGGGGCAACGGCACCACGATAAGGGCCCGACAGATAAGCAGCTATATCTATTCGGCCATAATAGTGCCTCAGCGCGTGGCCAACCGCATGCCGCTGATAGAGGTTGTGATGGACGGCGTGTCGTATCTCTACGAGAGCACGTTCCAGTTTAAGCCCGGCACGGAGCACCTTGTAAACTTCATCATATCAGGCAACCCTGAACAGATTAAAATTGAAATAGGAGGCGAGATTGTCGGTTGGCAATAGTCTTGCCGGTTATCAACTTGAATGAAAGCGACAATATATATACTATCCATACTAACTCTCATTTTAGGGGGTGTGGCTGTGGCTTTGGGGCTGCAGCCCACCCTCGGACAGACTGACAGCAAAAAAACATCAACAGATACGGGCTGCATGAGGGGCTCGAGCTTGTTGGCCGCGTTGACGGCAAGGGATATGAGACCTTTGCGGTGGTAGACGAAAACGACAGACTGCTCTTCGCAATACCGCTGCGCAACTGCATGTTCGACGTGCGCTACCGCAACGGACAGCTGCGCTTCCGCGAGAACGGCACAGGCCGTGAGGGATTTGTCGACCGCAACGGCAACGTGACGTTCTTCAGTACAGGCACCGGCATACCCTCTACGGTTGAGCAAGAGGAGAGCAGCACTATGGCGCAGGCGCCCGGACAGAGCACATACGAAGGCGGACAGAATAGCGGCAAGGCAGACAAGTCGGGCAGCATGACCGACGGCGACCTGAAACAAATGGCACGCAGCAATCCTTTCTATAAGGAGGCTGCCAAGATCCTTGCAGGCAAACTGTCGGTTGACGACGCTCAGCGCCGCCGCGTGATACTCAACTACTGCGAACACTTCCGCATGGCCTACACCACCAAGGACATCGACTTTCTGCGCCAGGTGTTCAGCGAGCAGGCCCTCATCATCGTGGGCAACGTGGTCAAGACCAAGGCCGGCAGCGAAGGCAAGTTTATTCCGGCGTCGCGTGTTGAGTATAACATCCGCACCAAGAAAGAATACATATCGCGGCTAAGCAAGGCCTTTGCCGCCAGCAAGAACATAAGCGTAAAGTTCTCCGACTTCCGCATAATGCGCCATCCAACCATGGACGGCATCTACGGCGTCAGCCTCCGCCAGCAGTACAAGAGCGACTGCTATGCTGACGACGGCTACCTCTTCCTGCTCTGGGACTTCCGCAACGAGTCGATGCCGCTGATACATGTGCGCACATGGCAGCCGACAGAGACCATCAGCGATGATAACGAAGTGATGAACATCAGAGACTTCAACCTGGAGTAACTAAAGACAAGTTAAGCTAAGACAAACGACATTATCACTTTAAACAAACCTATATGACAGGCAAGATGTTACATATACGCACGTTAAAGGCACTGCTGCTGACGCTCATGCTCTGCATGGCAGGCTGCGGCACGGCCCTGGCACAGCAGTTCAGCGTGACTAAGTTTCGCGTCTTGCCCAACGACGTGAGCGCCTTTATCACTCCGGTGCGCGACCTCAACGACGAGGCGTGCGCCCTGCTGAAGGTTACGGCCACGCCCGAGTATGCCTTCTCGTCGCCTTTGGGCATTGTCATGCGTAAGGACAATGTAGGCGAGATATGGCTTTATCTGCCCAAAGGCACAAAAAAGATTACCATAAAACATCCTGAATGGGGCGTCATGCGCGACTATAAGTTTGAGAAACCGCTTGAGAGCCACATGACCTACGAGATGGTCATCAATTCGCCCAAGCCAGACATAGCCCTTAAGCACGACACCATTGTGCTGACAAAGACCATCGTCGACACAATAGCCGTGAAGAAGCGGCGGCCGAAGCTGCCGCTCAGGACTCATGCCCTGTTTACAGTTTCGATGCACGAAAACGGACCTTCGTGGGGTGTCATGGTGGCATTAATGCGCCGCCATGGCTTCTTCGTTCATGCAAGTGCCGACCTGCGCAGCATAGGCAAGACCGTAACCACCTGCGACAAGGAAGGATTTACCGACGGAAGCAGCATAAAACCATATTACACAGGACAGACACGCCACTCGACATACACCGTGACGGCCGGAGCGATACACCGCCTCGGGCGCATGGTCAGCCTGTTTGAGGGCATTGGCTATGGCCGCACGGCCACGGCATGGGAGCTGGCTGAGAGCGAAGGAGGCGGGCTTGCGCTCAACGACGGCCTGACACACAAGGGCCTCGCAGCCGAGCTTGGCGTGATGCTGTCGTTCGGACGGATAAGCGTGTCGGCATCTGCCGTAACCATAGCCGGACGCCAGTGGCAGGGCTGCATAGGTGTAGGCATTAACATTGGCAAAAGATGAAGACAAGGATATTATCACTCACCACACTGATAGCGCTGCTGCTTACGCTGGCCGCATGCAGCAGCGATGAGGCTCCGGATAACTTTGAACCGCGCCTCGTAACGGGCGAGGCCTTTGACATAACGCGCACAGAGGCCGTCATCGCAGGCGAGGTGGTGCTGCAGGGAAGTACCGACATGCCGGAGCTGCACTTCAGATACGGCACGACAGACCAGATGGACCACACCACGGGCGTGCTTGCCCCCGACGGCAACAAGGTGAAAATACAGCTGACGGGGCTTCAGCCGGGCACGATGTACTACTACAGACTCCATGCTACCAACGGCCGCGTGGAGCTGCATGGCAACACGATGACCTTTGTAACCGTGCCAAACGATAGGCCCACGGTGGGCGTGCCGACAGTGCTGAGTCAAGGCCCAATGAGCGTCATTGTAGAATATGAAATAACGGACGACGGCAACGAGACCATAACCTCCACGGGGTGCTACGTAACCGACATTGAGACGGGCGACACGCATAGCGTAGAGGCCGAGACGCCGGGCGCCGAAGGCGTTGGCATGAGGGTGCGCATAGGCGGACTGCGCCAGAACGCCACCTACGAGATAAAGGCCTATGCCGCCAACGGCGAGGGCGAGAGCGTGGGCGAGGCACTGACCATAACCACGTCTGACGCTGTTCTGCTGGCCAGTGCTGGCGAGTTTGAAGAACTTATGGGCGACAGCAAATACGAGTATACTACGCTGTCTATTGCCGGACCTATGAACGGCGACGACCTGCGGTGCCTGCGCCAGATGATGGGACGCGACATCGACGGCTCTGCCACGGCTGGTCGCCTTGCACAGGTAAACATGGCCGACGCCCATATCGTGGAGGGCGGAGGAGTGTACGGCTCGTCGCGATACACCGAGAATAATGTAGTGGGTTACGGCCTCTTTGCCGACTGCACCCTACTTACAAGCGTTACTCTGCCTTCCGATGCCGTCAAGATAGAGAAAGACGCCTTCATGAACTGCACGGCGCTCAGAGAGATAACCATACCGGCATCAGCCACCGACATCAGTCCGTCGTCGGGCTGCACGGCGCTCGCCGCCATCAACGTGTCGGGCGCCAACACTGCATACAGCAGCATCGACGGAGTGCTGTTCGACGCCGGTGCCACAGAGATACTGTGGTTCCCCATAGGCAAGCAGGGCGACTATACGCTGCCGTCTACTGTCAAGGCCATAGGCGACTATGCCTTCCAGGGCTGCCACATAACACGCTTCACCCTGCCCGACAACCTCATGGAGATAGGGCAGGCCGTGTTCTACGACAGCAGCGTAGAGGAGGTGGTCATGCCGTCAGGGCTTAGACTCATACCCACAGCCACCTTCCAGAAGTGCGACAAGCTCACCACGGTGCGTCTCGGTGCAGCCACAGAGCTGATATCCGACTATGTGTTCGACGGCTGTCCGCTCGAGCATCTGTATGTCGACGCACAGTATCCGCCCGTGTGCAACAGCAACGCCCTGACCAGCACGCCCGACTTTCTGCCTACATGCACGCTGCACGTGCCCAAGGGACGGCGCAACTTCTATCGTGCCGACTCGAGCTGGAAGCGCTTCGGCACCATCGTAGAGGAATGACGCGTGCTGCTCATTTACAAACAAAACAGCATTTAAGTTTATGACAATGAATACACCTGAAATAGAGGAGCTGAAGCTGCTCATTGAACAGAAATATGGAAAGACGCTCGGCACGACAACCGACTTTGAGGAGTTTTCGGTTCATCTGAGCCACGACACCGGACAGAACGTGTCGGCGTCGACGCTCAAGAGGCTCTGGGGATACGTCAACGACAGCCACAAGCCGCGCATGTTTACGCTCGACATCCTGGCCCAGTATCTTGGCCATGCCAACTATTACGCCTTCGTTTCGTGGCTCAAGACAAGCACACGCTACAACTCGTCGTTCTTCAACGCCAAGCAGCTCATCAGCAACGAGCTCGACGCCGGAACAGAGGTGGAGATAGGCTGGAGCCCCAACCGCCTGGTGCGCCTGCGCTACGTGGGCGAGAGCCGTTATGAGGTGGTGTCGTCGCAGAACAGCAAGCTCGTGCCCGGCGACAGCTTCGTAACAGGATGCTTCATCAAGGAGCAGCCGCTCTATCTGCCCTACATCGAGCGACCTGACGGCCGCACGGCCCCCTTTGTGGCAGGCCGCAACGGCGGACTAACCATAATTAACGTCATCAACATTGAGAAATGAACAATTCAGACACCGAAATATTGGACGACAGCCCCTCAGGATACATGAGCGACATAGACGGCGAGATGGACAGTGCCGTGCGCATACCCGTGCAGAACGCCTTCAGAGACATAAGCGAATTCTACGTATCGAGGTCGGGACATACGCGCCTGCTGACAGCCACACGCTTCGGCAAGCGCTATACGCTGAAATGCCTGAAGCCCGATTTTGCCTACACGCCCGTCTACCGTCAGGCCCTTGCCAAGGAGTTTGAGATTGGGCTGCAGATGGACCATCCGCACATCTGCCGTACCATAAGCATGGAAGAGGTGGCAGAGCTGGGCACGGTCATCGTTATGGAATATATCGACGGCGACACGCTGAAGAGCCTCATTGACAGCAAGACGCTGACGCCCGACATGGCGCGCAGAGTAACCGAGCAGCTGGCCGACGCGCTCGGATACATACACAGCAAGCAGATAATACACCGCGACCTGAAGCCTTCGAACATAATGATAACGCACAACGGCCACAACACCAAGCTGATAGACTTCAGCTTGTCGGACAGCGACTATTTCAACGTGCTGAAATGTCCTGCCGGCTCATCGGGCTACATCGCCCCGGAACAGCTTCAGCCCGACGCCAAGCCCGACATAAAGGCCGACATCTATTCGTTCGGAATGGTGGTAAGAGACATGGCCCGGCTTACTGGCGATGCCTATCTGCGTCGTATAGCTGCAGCCTGCACCCGGCGCAACGCCTCTGAGCGTCCGGCAGACATGTCGGCCGTGATGTCGCTGCCGCGCACAGACAACCGTCAGCGCATCGTGGTTGCATTGCTGGCATTAGTTGTTGCTGCGCTCACTGCTTATGTGGCTGTTACGCTCTACAACCGTTCCACGGCATCAGACGACGTACGGCAGGACAACGCTCCGATAGAGATTGCTCCCGACAGCAACCGCGCCTTAGACTACACCCTGTGGCCCGAACGCGGTGAAAAGTAGAGCCAGTCCCCCGACAATTTACATCTTCTTCCGCAGTTTCCCCCGGCAAATAGGCGTAAATAGTATTTTTTTCTACGTGATAAGGCGAGCGAAGTTTCGTTCCCAAGGCTCTATTTATACCTGCCGGTTTGAAGGCGAAATAGAACGACATAATATCCCCGAACAATACATCTTGTGAGTTAGAATACGAAGAATTGGATAATGATGATTTTAACCCAAATCAGTCATTATCCTGCGCATAGCTTTATCTATTTTGTGCATTCATGTTTTTCAGCCGTCTTTTTGTCCGCTTATAAATTTTCGAAAAATACTAAACACTATTATTTTATTCATAGGGTTCGTATTTCACCTCTAACAAACAATATATTGTTTCTATAAAAATGCTCAAGCCCATTATGGTTGTACAATCTTTGGCCTGATTTTTATATAAAAACGATGCAGGTCATTAAAATACTACAATAAATGTATATACACTTTTTGTTGCAACATTTTTTGTAGTTACATTTTATGTATTATATTTGTTCCTTAAATCAAAATAGAGCGTTATGGAAACTCCGTTTATATTTGGAAAAATTGCTACTGAAAAGAATTTTACCGACCGTGAGAAAGAAACAGCCGACCTGCTTCAGAGCTTTACGTCGTTAATCAATACAATTATTATATCTCCTCGTCGCTGGGGTAAGAGTTCACTTGTAAATAAGGCTGCAAAGTTAGCGATGGCGCAGGACTGCAACCTCCGAATCTGCCATATCGACCTTTTCAATGTTCGTAGCGAGGAGCATTTCTATTCACTGCTCGCCCAGAAGGTTATTGCCGCCACTTCCTCAAAATGGGAGGAAGCAATAGAGAGCGCGAAGAGTTTCTTTTCGCATCTTGTCCCCAAGATAACAATCGGTATGGACCCCACCAATGAGATTTCAATCGACTTTGATTGGGAGGAGGTAAAGCGCAACCCCGATGAAGTGCTCGACCTTGCCGAAAAGATTGCCAGGAAAAAGGGGCTGAAAATCGTGATTTGCGTAGATGAGTTCCAAAATATCGCAGAATTTACTGACCCAGATTATTTCCAAAAAAAATTGCGTTCCCATTGGCAGCTGCACCAGAATGTGGCCTATTGTCTCTATGGCAGCAAACGCCACATGATGATGGAAGTTTTTACCGACTCGTCCAAACCATTCTATAAGTTCGGTAATCTGATGTTTCTAAATAAGATTGAAACGCCTTGCCTTGTGGAATTCTTCAAGAGTCGTTTCGCTGATACAGGCAAGAACATCGACGATGAAGCAAGCCATTTGATAGCAAAGCTCGTGGATAACCATCCATACTACGCACAACAGCTGGCACAGCTTTCATGGCTCAGAACAAAGGATGTATGTACTGTTGATCGTTTCGCTGATACCGGCAAGAACATCGACGATGAAGCAAGCCATTTGATTGCAAAACTCGTAGATAACCATCCATACTACGCACAGCAGTTGGCACAGCTTTCATGGCTCAGAACAAAGGATGTATGTACTGTTGAGATTGTGCGTGAGGCACACACGGCATTAGTGGAGCAGTTGAGTCTGCTGTTCGTAACAATCACCGAAACACTTACGACACAGCAGCTGAACTATCTTAAAGCCCTTATAGCCGGCGAAAAAGCCATCAGTTCGACTGAAGTGATGCATCGCTATCAAATCTCTTCAACGACCTCAATATCCCGTTCAAAGGCAGCCCTTATCAAGAATGATATATTGGATAATAAGGCCGGTGAAATCTCATTCCAGGATCCGATTTATGCATATTGGTTAAAAAAAGAGTATTTTGCAAAATAATAAGACTATGAATAAGTGTAACCGTACTTGGATTGCCTTCGCTAATAAGAAAAGATGTAGGCATGCTGATGCTATAAACACCTTAGGGTTTATTTCTTGGAGAATGGGGAGAGCTCGTTTCGCCATAGGCGATATAGTATATCTGTTTATGTCAGATGAGCGTTATGTCCGCTTCAAAATGATTGTAACAGCAGAGAACTGCAAACGTGAGGATAAGGAGTTTTGGGTAGAAAAGGCTCCTGATGATAAAACTTATAAACTGGAATTGCTTGCTGAATCAAATCGTTCTCAATTAACAGAATCCGATTTATTGCAACATGGATTTAATGGAGGTAAAAGTTTAGAAATTCCCAATTGTAACAATACGGAATTGATAAACTACATTAAATCTGTTTTTTGATATTGCAACGAATATTATAAACAACATAAATAAACTTGTTATGAAAGGTGATGCTCAACCATTAATCAAATTCTTTGATGGCTCAGATAAAAGATTTATAATACCTCTATATCAAAGAAATTATGATTGGAAGGAAGAAAACTGCGAACAACTATTTAATGATTTGCTAAATCTGCACGAGAGTAACAGAAAAAGCCATTTTTTTGGAAGCATTGTATCAAGTATTCAACCTGGAACTGAAGACAGGTATATCATTGATGGGCAACAACGTATTACCACCGTTTCGTTGTTGCTGATTGCTATGGTCAATGCAAAAAAAGAGGGATTGATAGAGGCAGTAGATTCCAAATTGGTTGAAAAAATATTCAAGCGATACCTTGTGGATGAGTACCAAGAAGACGAACGCAAGGTAAAACTCAAACCGATCAAAAAGGATATGGAAGCATTCGATGCTTTGCTATATAAATCAAGAGAACAATACATTAAAGAATCTAATGTTACGCGAAATTATGATTTTTTCTATGATAGGGTCATACGTTCAGGACTTACAATTGACGAATTGTTTGAAACAATTAAGAAATTGGAAGTCATAAATATTCGTCTAGATGCAGATGACGATCCTCAATTGATTTTTGAAAGTCTCAACTCAACAGGGCTTGACCTAAGTGAAGCTGATAAGATACGCAACTATTTATTAATGTCTCTTTCCCCAACAGAACAAGATTATCTCTATAACCGTTTTTGGAATCCTATAGAAGTTTTTACAAAGTATGATCCTTCTTCATTTGTGCGCGATTATCTCACTATGAAGCAAGGTAAAATAGGTCGTATAGATAAAATTTATTTTATATTTAAGGAGTATGCTGAAGGAAACAATATGGCAAGAGCTGATTTGCTTGAGGATATGCACCATTATGCTAAAATATATAGTCAAATAGATAATGCAAAAGCCGGAACCGATAAATTGAATCAAAAGCTAAGTCAATTACGAACACTTGATTCAACAATTGCATATCCTTTCTTTATGGCTTTTTTTGATTATGCTTCAAAAAACGATTTGCCTGAAAGTGAAATCTGCAGGGTCATAGATGTAATTGAGTCCTATTGGGCACGCCGCATAATATGTAACCTTCCGTCAAATGCCTTAAACAAAGTATTTGCCACTTTACATAGAGACGTATTAAACCATATAGGTAAAGTTGTAAGTGACAACAAGCCTGCTTATATTGATGTCTTGACATATATCCTACTCAAGAAGGGACGTTCGTCTATTTTCCCCAGTGACGAGGATGTTAAAACGGACTTTGCCACACGCCAAGTGTACAAGATTCCGGCAAATGCACGAATGTTCATATTGGAACGTTTGGAAAACAGGGATAATAATGAACGCCATGATGTTGTAAAAGGACTTTCAGAGAAGAAAATTTCCATTGAGCACATAATGCCTCAGACGCTTTCGAATCAATGGAAAAAAGATTTAGGCCCAGAATGGGAACGCATACACCAGACATATCTTCACACTATGGCTAACCTTACACTAACAGCCTATAACTCACAATACAGTAACCTTACATTCCTTGAGAAGAGAGATATGGAGAAAGGGTTTAAAGAGAGTGCTTTCAGATTAAACAATTATGTCAAATCTTGTGATAAATGGACTGAGGATGAACTGAAAGAAAGACAAAAGGAACTATTGGGCGTTTTTATGAAATTATGGCCGATGCCGTCAACCACATTCAAGCCTATTAAGCAAGAGGCAGAATCAGCATCATTAGAAGATGATGATTTTGAATTTACAGGTAAAAAACTGCAAGCATACATCCTATATGGAGTTCGATACACAGTAAACACTTGGAAAGACATGCTGATTCAAGTATGTAATCACATTTTATTGAAAAGGCGCTCTACTATTGAGTGGTTATGTGCAAATGAAAAATCTGGATTTTCAACAACCCCAGAATCATGGAGAAGAGAGCTTGGACCAAATATGTACTTATGGACTGATAATAGTACACAGACAAAGATAAATATTCTACATGGTTTATTTGAAGAATGTAATATTCCCTCCTCGGAACTAATTTTTGAATTTAGGTCTGATATTTGTGATGAAGATGAAGAATAATATTTAATGCAAAGATGGCTCTGATTACCATTCGGTTTCAGAGCTATTTTTGTACCTTTTCTCATCTCTTTGTACCGCAATTTTGATATTCAAGAAATTACACTTACTTTTCAAAATGGAGGATAAGTCGAGAATGAAGCTGAAAATCATTAACTTGCACATTCTCAGATACTTGCCAACTTGCTGGCTGTACATTTTAGAGCGCCATACTATTGATAATCAAAGATGTACACATATTGCATCGAATAATAGGATAAATGCTGATTTTAATCAATGATAATATTTATATTGATCTGAGCTATTCTTGATTAAAAATAAGCTATAATTTGCCAAATCTCTAAAATTTAATGTGATTTGGCTGATTATATTGATTTTTTGTGCTTGTTTATGTAAAAAACAAAATTCTATAGTTATGGTAATTGTCCGAATTTGCCTTGCTTTTGTATCTTCTGGAACGTTATTATCATTGATAATAAAATTTGCCCATATTGTATCAACAAATAATTTCACTACTTTCATACAAAAACTAAAAACGCGGTAAAAAGTCAGGACAAAATTTTTTTGTAATCTGGAGAAGAAGACCTTAATGGATGTTAAAGAAATGGCGTGCTGAGTGTCTTTGTTTTAACTTATGTTTGCTTTTGTGCGGCTATAAGCGATGTGAGGATGATGTTTTTGGGGCATGTAAGGGCTTGTTTTGCGTTGCAATAGCACTGCTTTTGGAGCGTAAACCTATGGGTTTTGCACCGAAAGTGGCAGAGTAATATATTTTAACACTGCGGCTTTTGCTTTCAAAATGGCTTAAATGTCTGTATGTCAATGCTTTAGTGTGAATGCTCGTTTTTTGACGTTTTTCAGGCAAAATCGCGGAGACGTGAGGAGCATGGGCATTCTGAAGACGTCAAACGGTATGGATTTTGTCTGAAATATTTACAAAATGCGGCGGCGCCACGGTGTGTAGTGTGCCTCACGACCTTCATAATGTCATTACACAGATACCGTCAGAATAAGTATCGTCTGTTGGCTTAGTCTGCTTATACAGCTGATTACTTTTGGCCTTAATAAGGGGAAAATGTGAAATTTATAGGCCTTTTGGATGCGGAAAGTGTGAAATTGATGGCTGTATATTGTATGGAAAATGTGAAAATAATGGGGTAATATGGCACGGAAAGTGTGAAAAATATGGGTTTTTATGATGCGGAAAATGTGAAATTTACTATATTTGCAGATGTATCAAGACGTTTGGAAATATGGAGAAGTTGCTGAAAAGAAAGATTGACAAATATCTGACTGACTGGAAAAACAGACCTGACAGGAAGCCTCTTATCATCAAGGGTGCCAGGCAGATAGGCAAGACGTGCTCAGTAGAGTGGTTTGCCGGTCAGAATTATGCAAGCGTGATAGAGATAAACTTTATCGAGCAGAAAAAATACCGTGAGATATTCAACGACGGATTTGAGGTGGACGCCATTCTGAAGAATATATCACTGCTGAATCCTGAATTGAAGTTTATTCCCGGCAATACCATATTTTTCTTCGACGAGCTTCAGGCGTGCCCCAACTGCGCCACGTCGCTGAAGTTTTTTAAGCTCGACGGCCGTTTCGACGTAATCTGCTCAGGCTCGCTCATGGGGATAAGCTACAATGAGATAGAATCTAACAGCGTGGGATATAAGGAGGACTACGAGATGCACTCGATGGACTTTGAGGAATTTTTGTGGGCAATGGGCTATAATGACGAGTTCACGGCCGACCTGCTAAGTCAAATGCTTGATGTAAGGCCGCTGTCTGAACTGCAGATGGACACACTGATGAGCCTGTTCCGCGACTATGTCATAATCGGAGGCATGCCCGAAGTGGTCAGCACGTACGTAAGGAACAAGAATTTCAGCGGCACGCTCGACATTCAGCGCCAGCTGCTGAAGGATTATGAGGAAGACATAACAAAATATGTTGAAGGCCTGGACAAGGCAAAGGTGAAGGCGGTGTATAACCATATCTCGACCTTCCTGGCAAAGGAGAACAAGCGGTTTCAGATAACCAAGATAGCCAGAAACGCGCGCAACAGAGACTATATGGGATGCGTTGAATGGCTCGCCGATGCCGGAGTGGTGAACGTGTGCTACTGTCTTAATCAGCCCGAGCTGCCGCTGAAAGGCAACTACGACCCAAAGATGTACAAGATATACTTTAAGGACACAGGACTGCTGATAGCCTCGCTCGACGAGGAGGCACAGGAAGACCTGAGGGCAAACAGGAATCTCGGAACGTACAAAGGGGCGATATACGAGAATATCGTAGGCGACATGCTCGTAAAGCAGGGCTACCGGCTGTTTTATTACCACAGCGACAGACCGGCTCTTGAGATGGACTTCTTTATAAGGGACGCCGATTCGCTCATACCGGTGGAGGTGAAGGCCAACGACGGGGCTACGGCTTCGCTGAACAGACTGCTGAATGACGACAAATATAATGACGTGAAGTATGGCATCAAACTGGGCTACAGGAACATCGGATTCAACGGCAAATTCTATACATTTCCATATTTTCTGACCTTCCTGCTGCGAAGATTCGTGGCAGAGAGCAAACGCAGCTGTTAGTGGAATTAGCAAAGCCGTATGGCGGCATGAGGCTTTCTGGTGTGTATAGCCTGTTTCTGTCGTGCCATATATTATGATGAAATGTGGCGCCGGGCATGTAAACGGGCCGTCTGTCGTGCCGCATTAATCGTTTAACAGGTAAAAACATATCCGCATGAGCGACATTTCATTTACATGCAAATATCATTCGCCGCTGGGAGAGATAACCCTGGCATGCCGCGACGACAGGCTTACGGGGCTGTGGTTTGACGGACAGAAACACTACGGCAGCACGCTGACCGGTAGAACCGAAGAGGCAGACGTGCCCGTGTTGAGGCTTGCCGTGAGATGGCTCGACGAATATTTCAGCGGCCATGAGCCGCAGTTTGTGCCGCCGCTGAGCCTTATGGGAACGCCGTTCAGCCGCCTCGTGTGGCGCAGGCTGATGGACATTCCATGCGGAACTACGCTGACATACAAGGAACTGACGCTGCGCATGGCTGCCTGCGGCGAGTGTGGCGCTGGGGCTGTGAGGGCCGTGGCGGCAGCGATAGGGCGCAATCCCGTGTCGCTTATAGTGCCCTGCCACCGCGTCATCGGTTCGGGCGGCAGCCTGACGGGATATGCCGGGGGCATATGGCGCAAGGAATGGCTGCTGCAGGCGGAGCGCTCTATGGCAGAAGGCAGACTGGTGTAGTGAGGCTGTTGCGGTTCGGCCTGACAGAGGCTTCATGTGGGGCGCATTGTAGGGTGTGTTGTTATATGCGTCGGGATTACCATGAGGCAAAAATTCAGGCAGAACAATAACGCCGGATTTGGGCTGGGCTGACCGCTTGTCTTACGGGCGGTGGCGCAGCCCGTAAGGCTGTCAACGAAAAAGGCCGCCGTAACCCTTGCGGGCAGGCAGCCTCAGTTTAAAATAACATTATAAAATAAATTGTGATATGTTGTCGTCATGCCTTGCGGCATGCGTCCGGGTACCTACTTTGATACGGCATCGGCAGACTTAGAAGTTTACGCCGAAGTTGAGCGACAGACATCCGTTGTGCGACGTGTCGAATGTGTCGTGACAGATGTTAGACAGACCGATGTCGTATGTTATGTCGAAGTAGAACAGGTCGTAAGCCACGCCGCATCCCACGCGCAGACCTCCGTCAAAGCGCTGGAAGGCATCGTCGGAGAACGAGCTGAAGGCCTTGCGCTCGTCATAGTTCTTCATCTTGCCGCCCACGCCGCATGCCAGATATCCGCCGAACTGCGGCTGCACGGAGAAGTGGTCGGTGATGCTGTAGATGTACTTCAGCACGATGGGCATCTCTATGTAGTTGAGGTCGTAGGTCATCTTCTTCTTCTCGCCCATGTCGTTTATTATGTCCTTCTTTCCGCCTTTCTCGGTGTAGAAGAGTCCCGGCTCAAGGTAGAGCGGAATGTCGGCCGACAGCGGAATTCCCACCACTGCTCCTACGGTCAGGCCTGTCTGCGAGTCGCTGCCGTCGAGCGTTGGGTCGTCAGAGTTGACCGTTGAGAACGCCGGACCTATGCGGAAACCGTAATACATGTTGCCCGTGCCCAGTCCGCTGTCGTGGCGTCCGTAAGAATATTCCAGTCTTCCGGTGCTCTCGTTGTAGTAGCGGCTGTGGCAATAATTCTGTGCCGATGCCGGCAGTGAGAGTGCTGTTGCTGCCAGTGCGGCTATGGCAAATCTCTTAATTGTTTTCGTGCTCATAAGTTTCTGAATATTGTTTACTTGGTGCAAAGAAACTAAAAAATGGCGAGATGTCAAAAGGAAAAGGCCTAAATTGCGTAGGGAAACCCCTAATATGCGCCCTGACGGCGCTGTCATGTATGCTTTTTGCGGCTGTATTTGCCGGCACGCGCAGCCGAAATAACCATTGGGCGGTTATTATTTTTATTTTTCATGACATTTATGTCTTTATTATTAATTTATTTATAAATTTGCAGAAAAATTTAAAAAACCATGGAAACATTACTTCCTTACGCACTGTTGTGCCTCACGTCAATCTTCACGCTTGCCAATCCTCTTGGCACGATGCCCGTGTTTCTTACCATGACCCAGGGCATGAGCGAGGAGCAGCGCCAGTCTATCGTAAAGCGCGCCACCATCACGGCGCTGATCATCCTCATCGTGTTCACCTTTGCCGGCCAGTTTATCTTCATGTTCTTCGGCATATCCACCAACGGCTTCCGCATAGCCGGCGGCGTGATAATCTTCAAGATAGGCTACGACATGCTACGACATGCTGCAGGCACGCTACACGCACGTGAAGCTCAACTCTGACGAGATAAAGACCTATGCCAACGACATATCGATAACGCCGCTGGGCATACCTATGCTCTGCGGTCCGGGCGCCATAGCCAACACCATCGTGCTGATGAGCGACGCCCATACAATAACGATGAAGAGCATACTGATAGGCTCGATAGTGTTTATCTACGTGCTTACATACTTCATCCTGCGCGCCTCCACGCGCCTTGTGAGCGTGCTCGGCGAGACGGGCAACAACGTAATGATGCGCCTTATGGGCCTTCTGCTTATGGTCATCGCCGTTGAATGTTTCGTCGGCGGAATGAAGCCTATACTTATAGACATAATAAGTCAGGGCGCGGCAGGTGCCTGACGTGATATCATATAATGCGGTATGACGCGTTGAATGCGGCAGTCGGGACAAGTGTCCGGGCTGCCGCATTTATTGTCTCAAAACGCTTTTTAGGCAGCATATAGCTCAGCCTGTTCGGCTTATTCCTGCCTTCGTCGTCCGTCTTTTGGCGGCTTCTTCTTGACATATCAGCCACGCCTGCGGAACGTCAAATGAAAATTCCGCTCAGTATTAAAGCAAAAATTCCGGCCGGATTATAATAACAGATAGGGGTTAAAATACCGGCTGTATTCTGAATATAAGATATTGTGTTTGCGGTTTCATGTATGGCAGGGTGCCGTCGGATGTTTTCTTTGGCATGGTGTGTTATGCCCTCAAAAATGTCATACGGCATGACGCCGGCAAAGAGCATAGGGACGGCTGAGGGCACGCTGGGGCTGAATGGATAGAAATAATGCGGCGGCTGACAGATTTTTTGCCTTGAAATTGTCTGCAAATTGTCTTGCTATGACGACTAATTTTAACTTTAAGGGCTGGTTTTATAAAAGATTATTACATTTTTACAAAATATCTTTTGTTTTTATAAAATTTTGCTTATATTTGCTTTCGGAATGCTATAGCTTTTAAGAAACAACATGTATAACCTCTAAATCAAACGCATTATGAACAGAAATTTTATCTCCCTTATCATCGCTGTATTGTTTTCTTCGGCATCATTTGCCCAGCAGTATGAATATAAGCTGACCGGAATAACATCGAAGCACACTAACGACTATTACAAATACTTCTACGACGATGCCAACGGCCGTGTAGACAGTGCGGTGCAGTATCGCGAACTGGCAGGCTTTATCTACGACTATACGCTGAAATATGTTTATGACGAAAACGGAAACGAGGTGCTCGAGAAGGGATACCAGAAGTTCTCGGGCGACGACTTCTATACATATTCTACGCAGGTGAGATACACTTACGACGAGAACGGACGCATCTTAAGCCGTGCCAACTATAACCTTAACCGCAAGAAGGGCGAGTTTGAACTTGGCGGTGTCTATGAGTATGTCTACGAAGGCAACAAGCTCGTTAAGCGCAACACCTACGTTGACGAGGCGCTGACGGAGAAATTCGAGGAGGTGATCTATACTTATGACGACAAGGGACGTCTGGACGAGGAGAATGTCTATTCGTCGTTCTTCGGCGATGAGATGACGTTCTCGAGCGGCACGAAGTATATTTATGACGACAAGGACCGTATGGTTGAGAAGATAAGCACCATTGGCGACTTCTTCACCGGCGCGAAGATGCCGGCCGGAGGCGAGGTGTGCACGTATGACGAAGCAGGAAACATTGTGGAATGGATGACATACAGTGAAGTGAAGGAGCAGCCGTCGAGCCGTGATGAATACACGCACGACCTGTCGCTCGAGACTGTCAACACGCTTTATCCCGTGGAGAACGAGTGGGACGGAACGGTTTATCTCAACTCGAAGAACGCCATACTCTCAAACATCGTTTATCAGACGGACAGAAACACGGGCGAGATGGCTGTGTATGACGAGCTTGTGATGGAATATGCTCCTGTGGCGTCTACCGGAATCAACGTGATACGTCCGGCTGTGAAGGACATGGTGCAGGCTGTTTATGCCGACGGCAGAGTGCGCCTGACGGGCGTGGCTGAAAACGAGCCGGTAAGGGTGTACAGCCAGACGGGCGTGCTGATGGATATGAAGAAATATAACTCGCAGGAGGGCATAAGCATCAGCAGCATGCCGGCAGGTGCATACATCATCTCTACAAGGCTGGGCTCTGTAAAGGTGTGGAACAGATAGGATTATATTAGCAAGATAGAAAATGCAACGTCCGCAGATTCTGCCTGATGCAGACATCTGCGGACGTTGTTTTATTTCGGCCGGCTTCAGGGCCGTATGTGTTCTGTGTTATGCCGCCGCTTATTGCGGTGCCGTGGCATTATTGCTGTTGCTTTGCTGATTTGATGTGCTCCTGCGCGAAGTGCCACACCACGATGCCTGCCGTTACCGACACGTTGAGCGAGTGCTTCGTGCCGAATTGCGGTATCTCAAGGCAGCCGTCGCTGGCGTCAACCACCTCCTGGCGCACGCCCTTCACCTCGTTGCCCAGCGCGACGGCATAGCGTTGGCCTGCGTCGGGCACAAACTCGTTGAGCATGGTGCTGCCTTCACACTGCTCCACGGCCATCACCTTGCATCCCATGGCGTGCAGCTCGCTTACGGCTTCGGCAGCCGTCTTGAAGTAGCGCCACTCAACGCTGTCCTCAGCTCCGAGCGCCGTCTTGTGTATCTCTGCGTGGGGCGGACATGCCGTGATGCCGCAGAGCCACACAGCCTCTACGCGGAAAGCGTCGCACGAACGGAACACCGAGCCTACGTTATACAGGCTCCTCACATCGTCGAGCACCACGATGAGCGGCATCTTCTCAGAACTCTTGAACTCGTCTACCGTCAGACGGTTCATCTCCGTAACCTTTAACTTGCGCATCGATTCAAATTGAGAATTGATAATTGAGAATTGAAAATTATGATTTGACCAAGAAGGCGGAAATTATGAATTGTGAATTAAGAATTATGAATTGTCAATTCAAATGAATTCTTCACTCTTCACTCTTCGTTCTTCACTTTGAACGCCAGCGCATACATTCTGATCTGCTTGACCATAGCCAGCAGACCGTTTGAGCGGGTGGGCGAGAGGTGATCTTTCAGACCGATGCGGTCGATGAAATAGAGGTCTGTGTCGAGAATCTCCTGCGGTGTGTGTCCGCTCAGCACGCGTATCAGCAGGGCGATGATGCCCTTCACGATGAGTGCGTCGCTCTCAGCCGTGAAATAAATCTTGCCGTCCTCATAGTCAGCCTGCAGCCACACGCGGCTCTGACAGCCGTCAATCAGGTTACTCTCCGTCTTATACTTGTCGTCGAGCGGCTTCTGTTCGTTGCCCAGATCAATGAGCAACTGATATTTGTCCATCCAGTCGGTGAAGTCAGAAAACTCCTCAATCACCTCGTCCTGTGCTTCATTTATTGTCATAATATCCTTTGTTTTTTATGTGTTTATTTAATTCGTATGTCAAGGAGAAACCAATAGCTTCCGTTTCTATTCCGTCGTCATAAGCAGTTTTGCTCTTACGCAACAAGTCATTTGACTTTAACTCTTACGAAGAAAAACATTTGTCTTTTTTCGCTATGCTCAAGGAACTTCTCCTTAACTCCCAAGAAGAAAAGCATTTGACTTTAACTCCTTTAACTACTCTAACTCCTTTAACTCCTAAGAAAAATCAATATTTCGGCTCCACCTTAACCAGCTTAAACAGCTTGTCGCTCGGTCTCACCTTGTCAGGCACGCGGAACGATACGCGGGTGCCCTTCTGCGCTGTCTCAACGGCATGAGTGTCGTCGTGAATCTCCTCGACGGTTACATACATCACGCCCGTGGTAGGACCTGTTATAAGCATCTTGTCGCCTACAGAAAATTCGCACGCCTCGCACGAGAACTCAGCCACGCCGAGCTTAGAGAAATACTTGACGCCCTTGCCCACGTAAACCTTGCGCTCCGTGGCGTTAGAGCCATAGTTCTTGTTCCATTCGCCAAGGCGCTGTCCCTGGTAGTAGCCGTCCCAGAATCCGCGGTTGAACACAGTTGCCAGGCGCTCGTCCCACTCGTCCTTCTTCTCCTCGGTGAACGTGCCGTCAAGCACGCTCTGTATGGCCTCCTTGTAGCATTTCACCACGGTGTAGACATACTCAGGTCCGCGTGCGCGGCCCTCAATCTTGAACACTCTTACGCCGGCCTTCATCATGCGGTCGATGAAGCGCACCGTCTTCAAGTCCTTCGGGCTCATTATATATTTGTTGTCAATCTCTAGCTCCGTGCCTGTCTCCTTGTCCGTCACGATGTACGAGCGGCGGCACAGCTGCATGCACTCTCCGCGGTTTGCCGAGCGCGACGCGTTGTCAAGACTCAGATAGCACTTGCCGCTGATGGCCATGCACAGCGCGCCGTGGCAGAACATCTCTATGCGGATCTTCTTGCCCGACGGTCCGCAGATGTTCATCTGCTCAGCCTGCTCATGTATCTTTGCCACCTGCTCCATGTTCAGCTCGCGCGCCAGCACCACCACGTCGGCAAACTGAGAGTAGAACTTCAGCGCCTCGATGTTGCTTATGTTAAGCTGTGTAGACAGGTGCACCTCCTGGCCCACCTTCTGGCAGTAGGTCATCACGGCCACGTCGCTCGCTATCACGGCCGAGATGCCGGCCTCCTTGGCAGCGTCGATAATCTGGTGCATCAGCTCTATGTCGTCGTCATAGATGATGGTGTTCACCGTCAGATAAGTCTTCACGCCCCTTTCGCCGCACGTAGCTGCAATCTCGCGCAGGTCGTCAATGGTGAACGTGCTTGCCGAGTGAGCCCTCATGTTCAGCTTCTCAATGCCGAAATAAATCGAGTCGGCACCGGCCTGCAGTGCTGCCTGCAGGCTCTCGCGGCTGCCCACGGGCGCCATTATCTCATAGTCGGAAATGTTAGTGTCCATAACTTATTGTGAAATCTTGTTGTCAATACCCATTTGTCAAAGCCTTTCGGCCATTATAAAAAATGCCCGCCGTTAAAGGACGACGAGCCAGCCTCAATGTTTTCACAACGGAATAATCCTTATTGTGATTTGCTTAAAATTCTGTCTGCAAAGATACTAATAAAATGCTAACACTCAAACAGTTTTTTATATTTTTATCATATTTGCCCAATAGCCTGTTTAACCTTTATCGGTCGTAAGCCGGTATATGGTTTGTTTCTGCATGCAGATTGATGTTTCCTTCCATCTTTTTTACATATTGCTGTCTTGCCGTCTGCTATTTAGCAGGCATAACGGGCTATGTCTAGAAAATAGCGGACGGCAAGATATTCAATATAAAACGGCAATAAGGCTATCTTAGCTTCATTCCTATAAAAATAAGAATTTCTCTCCCGATTATAAAAAACTTAATATTTAGTCAGGCATTAAATCAGATTATCTGTTTGTCAACGTGTAATGTATAGCAAACTATCTTTCCGTCGGCTTTTTTGACGGTATATTCAACTTCTCCATTAAGGTTTAGCCCCTTTCGTTGTTCTTCCCATGTTATTTCTTTTACCGGACGGTTGTTTATGGTTATGATTATATCTCCAATTTCAATACCTGCCTTTTCTGCTATTCCGCCTTTGTATAATCCGTTCACTATCCATCCTTCATAAATATCCGTGCGGTCAAAAGTTGCCATATGGGTTACAGATGATTGCATGTACACTCCTTTATTCTTGTTGCGTTTCACCCACACTGAAGAGTTTTCCGGATCTAAGACAATATCGTATAACGACCATATTTTATTTCCAATCAGACCTAAATATGGCTTACCAAATGACAGAGCGCCTTTTTCATTAACAGAATAATCTATTACGATGTCTTTAAGTGTATCTGTCATACAGAATTGTGCGGCTCTTATAATAAACTGGTCAGAACCGCCGCCAATGCCGCCGGCTTGTGTCCTGAAGTATGCTTTCGGTATGTCATCAATATTCAGAGAAGATGCTGCCTCGTTAGTAAGACTGATTGAGGAACCACATCCTAAATCCATTCTGAACCATCCTTCCAAGGTGTTCTTCTCGTCAATCTGAAGTTTGGCCTTTACATCAATACGGTTTTTCTCAAATCGTGCGTCAAGTTTTATATAGTTATCAAGCAAATCATCTTTAAACGGTTTTTTAAGCTGTTTTATGTATCCTTCGCTAAAATTGATTTTCAGAGGAGATGTCAGTAGGTGAGTGTTGCCTAACAAGCCGTCGGTATGTCTGCCGAGAATGTCACGCAGCTTAATTATAGGAGTAATCTTGTTTTGATATTCCATATCGCCGCAGTGAATCTTGACGGGCTCGATGAATATCTCTACGTTTTGAGGTCCGCTGTTGCCTGCTCCCCCGATTTTGGCCCTGCCTTTTCTGCCGAAAGCATTTTGAAGATTATTTACTTTCAGATAATCTTGGTCTAAGTATAGAAAATCAGCCCCGGTGTCATAAATTAGGGTAACAGGTATGGTGTCATTAAGCGTACACTGAAAATACAGATGCCTGTCAAAGATAAATGGTATTGCCCCTTCAGGAATGGCCGCAATGCCTTTTAATGAGAAGAAAAACAGGAAGAGAGAAACAAAATATAGATTTCTTTTCATAGTCTTAAATATTTAATTAGTATTGTATTAATCTGAGATAAGCTGTCTCTATTATGTGCCGACGTGGCGTCTTTCCGTTTTAGGCAGCCGGCATGGTCAGTTTGCAGGCAGGCTTATTATGTTTCCGTTGAAGTTCTCCTTCATTCCCACTGCGGTCTCGGCCTGTTCCACCATCTGGTTAAGCTCCTTGTTGGGCTTCACCAATGCCGCCATGCTCAGGGAAGTTCTGTAGTAAGCCTTCTCCATGTCGTGCTTGCCCATAAGTCCGTATGCCTGCGCCGTGTTGAATATCGTGGCCATGCTGTTGCGGTTAAGTTTAAGCGCCTCACGCCATGCGTATATTGCCGACCAGTATTTGCCCTGCTTGTAGTAGCCCTCGCCCAATGCGCGCTTTACTACAAACAGCACCGTATGGTCGGGCTGCATCAGTTCGATTGATTTTTCCAGATAGTCAATGCCCTCGGCCACGCTGTCCATGTCAACACACACGATGCCGAGCCGGTAAAGGCATCCCGCATTTTGCATCTTGCTTTTTTCGGCTGCCTTGGTGAGCCATCTGCGTGCCATAGGGTTTTTGCCCGTCTGCATGTAGGCCATGCCGAGCGAGTAGACCGTATTATATGTTGAGTCGCCCAGTTCAAGCAGCCTGTTGTACGCATTTATAGCCTTGCCGTAGTCGCGCATCAGGAAGTTGGCGTCGGCATATTCGCGCAGCACGGGCAGACACGCAGAGTCTGTCTGCATATATCTGGCCGTAATGTCATAAGCCTTCTGCGGCGACGATATATTGTCGTCGCTGTTGTATATGTGTGCCATGTATGCCGTCACGATGCCGTCCATTGGGCACCTGTTAAGCAACCTGTTGCCCCATTCAATTTGTTTTGCCGTGTTGTCCATATATCTGTAGCAGTCAAACAGGCGGCGCATCGTCTCCGCAGTCAGACTGTCTGTGCCTTTCCTTGCCGTGGTTTCGAGCATTGCCGCGCATTTGCGGTATTCGCCACGCATAAACAGGCAGTGCGCCATTTTTTCCTTTATCGCGTCTGAGCTGTCTGTCTGCAGCGCCTCGCCGTAATATCTCATGGCGTTGAACGTGTCGTTTATCTTCATGCAACTGTCGCCCAGCGCTTCTGTTGCGTTATTGTCGGCTCTGGCTGAGGCTGCCGTCAGGGCCATTAGCAATAGTATAAGACTGATGATTTTCATGGCAATAAAATTTTTATTTTAGCGATATATTCTTTTCCTTATGCAGAAGGCAAATTTCTGTTCATGTTATGCAAATATAGCGAAAATATAAGAATGTAGTACAGAATACATTATTTTTAACTAAGTTATTTAGTTTATATTCATGGTCTTCATTGTTTGCCGTGTATTTTTCTTCGTCATGATATGCAGTTAAGCTTATTCTTGTATCACTCAGCATGATAATTTTTTTCATGGCATTATGTCTGCATACTGATACTTTCTGTTAAGGCTGTGATGCAAATACAACTCTTTGTAGAATAGTCGTGGCAAACATATTTTCTAATAATGGAAACGAAAAAAGTCTTTTTTACATAAAAACAGTTGTGGAAAATAGCATAATACGGGATATTTTGCTTAAATTTGCGTATTGATTTATAACCGAATAACAGCAGAAACAATGTTTACCAAAATCGAAATAGAGCGATTCAGAGGCATAAGGCATGCTTCTATAGAAGGCTTTAAGCAAATTAATCTTTTCTTTGGAAAGAATAATTGCGGAAAATCTTCATTATTGGAATCTTTGTTTTTAGCCAGTGGCTTGTCAAATCCATTACTGCCTATCAGTGTGAACATTATGCGTGGTTACAGCAAAGCACACTTGAATGATCTTAAGCTGGATTTCTATAATTTAGATTCAAGTCAACCTATCCATATCCGGATGGAAAATGAAGAGAAGCGTGATTTGAATATAAGCCTTTTTGAACAAAACCAAAACAATGTATCCATAAATGCTGATGACAAGAATATTCTTTCAAATGTTCAAGAAGGAAAATATGGATTAAGATTCGATTTTAAAATCAATGGTAAGCATTTTGAGTCACAAATACGTTTTAATTCTGCAAATTCAGCTGAAGCAACAAGTATTGTACCGAAACAATACGTTGAATCATTCAAATGCACATATTTAAATCCCAAGTTTGATTTTAACGCATCAATACAAGGTCTTAAAAATATTCTTCAGAATAAGGATGAGCACTTTATCGTAGAGGGGCTTAAAATAATTGAGCCGCGCGTTAAAGACTTTATATTTGCTGACAATGAAATGCTTGTTGACATAGGTCTCGCTAAGCGTATCCCTGTAAACATGATGGGTGACGGAGCAAGAAAGATTGTCTCTCTTCTGACTGCTGTATACGTTTGCAAGGACGGCGCTTTGCTCGTTGATGAAATTAGTAATGGCTTTCATTATTCAGTAATGTGCAGTTTATGGAAAGTTCTTATAAACGCAGCTGTCAGAAACAACACCCAGCTGTTTGTCACAACACACGATAACGACTCAATAAAAGGGCTGCGTAATGCAGCGTTAAACGAATTTGATGATATCGTGGCTGCTTTTAAATTGCTGAAAACTTCTGATGATGAATTAAAGGCATATCACTATTCTTTGGAAAGTTTGGATTATTCGATAAATCAAGAAATAGAAGTGAGATAAAAATGACTAAGATTTTCATCGAAGCCCGTAATAAGAATACCGCTGAATATCATTTCATCAAAACAATTCTGGACATATTTTTCCCGGAAAGAGATGTTAATTTTATATTCATGGATGGTATCGGAAACTTATTTAAAGAAGCTAATACTAATCAGATAAATCTTGCACAAGAGAGTGGTGAACAAGTTATAGTTCTCGCTGATGCCGATACTAAAGCTAAAGGATACGGGTGTGCCAAACGTAAAGCTGAAATAGACAAGGGCATGGCTGCCCATGCGCTATCATTCCCTTACTTTCTTTATCCAGACAATCATAACGATGGAAACGTAGAAGTACTCATGGAGAAAGCCGCACGGCACGATTTGCATTCTACATTCTTTGATTGCTTTGAAGATTACGAGAATTGTGTCTCTGGTGTAAAAGATGAGTCGGGCAAACCTAAATACAATGTGCCTGATCTGAAAGGGAAACTGCATACTTACATGTCAGCACAAAAATTACCGGGCAAATTGCGTAATAGATTCGGTTCTGGCGATTGGTTATTCGATAACAAAGATTATTGGAATCTTGATGTAGATGCCTTACAGCCCTTAAAAGATTTCTTGGATGAGAATCTTAAATAATATGAATAAGTAGAACTCACATTAAACTTATGAACGCCAAAAACACAGAGCATAAAATAAAGAATCAATACTAAATTTCGGCTGAAAGGACAGTTCTGGTATTTTCATTTCTTTGCAGAATTAGATAGCTTTTCGTATTTTAGAAACTCTCTCTCGAATAATGCCTTATCTTTGTCATATGAAAATTTTAATTTATTAATTTTTTGAGTATTGAGATCTTCATGTTTTAGCATTTCATGAAGAATATCCAGTTTTTTCTTAAGAAGAAAATGTTTTATTTCAGTATCGTCTAATTTCGAGCTGGAAGTATTCATGAATGATGAAATTAATGACATGGCCTTTTTCTTGACATGGACAGGTATATTATCATTCATTAATTGGATTATGTGTTTATCAATCCATAATGTGATGAACCGCTCCCTAACCAAGTCAAACGCGGCTTGATTAAATTCATACTTAAATGTTAAACCTATCAACTCATAATCTTTATAAAGAAAAGAGGAGATAAGTTCTTCTCTTTTCTTTGATAAAAGATTTATAATATATAACAAGTCATTATTGGATTTCTTCTGCTTGAGCATTTTCTACTTGAACATCATTTTTATTAGAAAGAGATAAACAATTAAACTGACTATCTATTTGCCTGTCAATAAAAGCTTGTCCAGACCGTGTAATCAAGTCTATATTATTGTTCATTTTTTGAATATCATCGTTAAGTCCAAGAAGAAATTGTGAAGTTCCATCGATAACACTTGCAAGTTTCTTTTGGGCATTTGTAATCATAATATCCATAATACGTTCATTGCTGGAAAACTTTTCAATAATTCTTTCAAATTCTTCCTCAGCATCTTTTTGAGCTTTGTCTTGGAGTGCTTTATATTCTTTAGTTTTACAAAGTATTAAGTCTTGAGCTTTTGCTCTTAACTCAATATCCATATTACCTATTGCTCGAATTGTATTTAATTGGAGTTCAGTTAACCTTTCACGATATGTAGCTACAGCTGCTGCAACGTCTTTCATTCGCTGAAATTCCTGATTCTTAATCCATTGATCTGTTTCAGCGTTGATTCTATTAATCTCTGTCTTCATTTTGATTTCGAGGTCGGCTTGATGCTTAGCCTCTTTCATGCGTAATTCAGACTTAACAGTTTCGACACCAGTCTGTTGTCTAATAGAACGTTCAACATCGCGATCCTTATTTGCTTCATTTCGATTGTTTTCCCACCTTTTTAATGGCTCTTTTGCCCAATCTTCAAGGATGCCCAATGGGCCTGTTATTGTTTTAAATACAGACCCAACAACTGATAAAATACTCATATCATTCTTTATTTATAACATCTGAAACATCTTTTTGTATGTCACCAAGAAGAGATATTACATGCTCTTCTGCTAATCTGCTAGAAAGTTTCAGGCTAGACGTGTAACTTGAAACAAGATCATAAATCCACTGTACCTGGCATTTGGGATCTATCTGAGTTTCTTTTAAAGAATTGCATACCTCCTTTAGTGTTGAAGAGAAAAACGTAGCTTCCTCTTTTCTGATTTCAGATTGAATTGTTGTTGCAAATTTGATTTCTTCTTTGTATTCTTTAAGAATATCGAGAAAATTTTTCTCGTGGGTATATAGTATGGACAACTTTTTATCACGTTCAGGATTTTCAACCTTTTCTACAATACTTTTTGCTAAATTTTCAGAAAAAATTTCAGAAATATTAGGAACTCTTTTTAATTCTTCTTCCGAACATAAAGACTTTACCAATATCTCAAATTCGGATTGAACAAACTTTTTAATTTCATCTTTAAAAGATGGTGAGTTGTAATTTGATGAAACTGACATAATTATAAATTTTTGATATTAATTATTAGAATGGAAGTATTTAAATGCTTAAGTAAGTCTTTTACAACTTCGTGTAATTTATTTAAGTATATTTTTATTAATAGAGATTCCAATATTTTGATTGTGACTAATTTGTACACTATTCAGAGATTGTATATATTTTTATGAGTTTCTCTGTCAACTGTTTGTTGGTGCAATGTTTTCAAGTCTTTTTCGTTGATTATATTGGGCATAAAATTACTATTATTTTTTTTAAGAGCAAAATATTATCTTTAAAATTTATATGATTTGGGATAAATACAGTAAATAATGCCTTAAATAGATAATTGTCAATCTACTGATTTTAGTGAAAACGATAAGGTTTATGTTTATACATAGAGTTGTAATATTTTACTGAATTATCCTATATAGAAGATACAGAAGCAAATGTTAATTTAAATATTCTATCACCTTAATATGTCAATGGTAAAAACTTATGACAAAAATATTTTTCAATCTGGAAAATGGAAAGTAAACGTATGTTAAGGAAATGGCAATAAGAACGTCACTTCATTAACATACGTTTGCAGACAAGCTGGCAAATGCCACTAAAATCAGTCATTTCTGGGCCTGAAGCCATAAGTTTGAGCTTCAGAAATGACACCTTTTCATCCGTAAACGGGCCACTTTTTATGCGTAAGTGGGCCGGTTATGTTTTTTAACACTTCTATTTTTCACTCTTATTTGCTGCAACTCCTTGTTAGTCAGTGTCTTAACAAAACGCCCCGTTTTTTGCCCTTTTCTGCCCCAAACCGCGGTATGGCGAAGAGCATGCGTGTTCTGAGAGCGTCAAATGGTCAGGAAAACATGAAGAAAGTTTACAAATTAGCTGCGCTATATTCATAAGATTTAATCTGAAAAACTGTTATAGTTTATTGCTTCATTAATAATATAATTGTTTATAACGCGGCTCGTAAAAAACATAGTTTTTATTTGTCGTTGCTCTCGCTTTTCACCATCTTTAAATAAGATAGTATTCGGCTCGGCAAAGCCAAGTTAAAAAACATAGTTTTTTATTTGCCATTGGTCTCGCTTTTCGCTATCTTTGTACATTAACTTAACTTGCAACTGATTTAATTGAAGATGAAACATATATTAGGACTAGACCTCGGCACCAACAGTATAGGCTGGGCTTTGGTGAAAAGTGAACAAGATTGTGACGATGTTGAGAGAATAAACGGTATTGAGGCTGCCGGAAGCAGAATAATACCGATGGACGCAGCTGTTCTTGGTGATTTTGCCAAGGGCAACACTAAATCGCAGACTGCCGACAGGACGGCGGCAAGAGGAATAAGACGCATGGGTGAACGGCATAAGCTGCGCCGCGAACGCCTTAACAGGGTGCTCGACGTAATGGGATTTCTGCCAGAACATTATTCTGCTGCACTTACGCGCTACGGCAAATTCAAGGACGGAGAGGAATGTAAGATTGCATGGAGAAAGGACGAGAGCGGTCAATGGACATTTGTCTTTGAAGATTCGTTCCGCGAGATGCTTGCCGACTTTGTAGCTCATCAGCCCGAATGGCTGGCCGGAGGACGTAAGGTGCCTTACGACTGGACTATATATTATCTGCGTAAGAAGGCTCTGTCGAAGCCTCTCACTAAACAAGAACTGGCCTGGCTGCTGCTCAACTTCAACCAGAAGCGTGGCTATTATCAGCTGAGAGGAGAGGATGAACATACCGATGATAAAGGCAAGCTCGTGGAATATTATGCGCTGAAAGTGGTCGGCGTTGAGGACACGGGCGATAAGAAAGGTAAGGACACGTGGTTTAACATCATGCTTGAGAATGGTATGGTTTATCGTCGTCCGGCTGCCGAGGCTCCCGACTGGATAGGCAAGACCAAGGAGTTTATAGTTACCACCGACCTTGAAAAAGACGGAACGCCGAAGAAAGACAAGGAGGGAAACATAAAGCGTTCGTTCAGAATGCCTAAAGAAGACGACTGGACTCTGATAAAAAAGAAAACTGAAAACGACATAGACAGGTCGGGCAAGACCGTAGGCGAATATATCTACGATGCGCTGCTGGCCGATCCAACTCAGAAGATAAGGGGCAAGCTCGTAAGAACCGTGGAGCGCAAGTATTATAAAGAAGAGCTGAAAAAGATTATCAACTCGCAGAAGCGCTTTATCCCCGAACTTAACGACAATGAGCTTTACGGCAGGTGCATAAGCGAACTGTATCAGAGCAATGACGCCTACAGGCAGTCTATATCGTCGTGCGACTTCACGTATCTTTTTGTAGACAACATCATCTTTTATCAGCGTCCGCTGAAGAGCAAAAAGTCTTTAATAGACAACTGTCCTTATGAGGAACATTCTTATACCGACAGTAAAACCGGCGAGGTGAAGACGGCTCCCGTGAAATGCGTAGCCAAATCCAACCCGCTGTTTCAGGAGTTCCGCCTATGGCAGTTTGTGCAGAACATCAGGATATTTGAACGGCAGAAGAAGATAGGCGACAGCGTGAAGACCGACGTTGACGTTACCGGCGAGTTTATAAAGAGCGCTGACGATGTGGTGAGCCTGTTCGACTTTCTCAACGACCGAAAGGACATAACGCAGAGCGTTTTGTTGGGAACATATTTCAAAATAAAGAAGCCCAAGGGCAAGGACAGCGATTATCCTTACCGTTGGAACTATGTTGAGGACAAGACATATCCGTGCAACGAAACACGCGCGCTGATTCTGAAAGGACTTAAAGATGCCGGCATAGACGAAGGCTTCTTGGATAAGGACAAAGAATATAGCCTGTGGCACATCCTTTATTCGGTTGAGGACAAGCAGGAGATAACAAAGGCCATGGAAAAGTTTGCCGCGAAAAACAGTCTCGGCGGCAAGTTTGCCGAAGTGTTCAGCTCGTTGCCTCCGTTTAATAAAAATTACGGCTCTTATTCAGAAAAGGCTATAAAGAAGCTGCTGGCACTTATGCGCACAGGCAAATACTGGAGTGCCGACGCCATTGACAAACACACGCTTGAACGTATAGACAAGATAATCAACGGCGAATATGACGAGAGCATAAGGACAAGGGTGAGAGAGAAGGCGATAAACCTGACGGATGTATCACATTTCAGAGGCTTGCCCCTTTGGCTGGCATGCTATATTGTCTACGACCGTCACAGCGAGTCGAAGGATATAACATGTTGGAACTGTCCGGCCGACATAGACCAATATCTTGACCACTTTAAGCAACACTCATTGCGCAACCCTATTGTTGAGCAGGTGGTTACCGAGACTCTGCGCACCGTGCGCGACATCTGGCGGCAGTATGGCAAGATAGACGAGATACACATTGAGATGGGCCGCGACATGAAGAATCCGGCCGACGTCAGGGCTAAGATGTCTAAGCGCATGATAGACAACGAGAACGCAAACCTGCGCATAAAGGCTATGCTTGCCGAGTTTGCCGATCCTGATTTCGGCATAGCCGGCGTGCGTCCTTATTCGCCGTCGCAGCAGGAGATGTTGAGGATATATGAGGAAGGCGCGTTGGAAAGTGTCGATGAAGTGCCCGATGAGATAAATGAAATAATAAGCAAGTTCAACCAGACAGACATTAAGAAGCGCCCAACTCACGGCGAGATAATTAAGTATAAGCTGTGGCTCGAGCAGAAGTATCAGTCGCCTTACACAGGGCGCACCATATCGCTTTCGCGTCTGTTTACCGACGACTATCAGATAGAGCACGTAATTCCGCAGTCGCGTTATTTCGACGACTCAATGTCCAACAAGGTTATATGCGAGGCAGAAGTAAACCAGCTGAAAGACCGCATGCTGGGCTACGAGTTCATCAAGGCACACCACGGCGAGAAAGTTCTGCTCAGTTCGGGCGAGACGGTCACCATACTTACGGCGGAGGAATATGAAAGACTGGTGCAGCTTAACTTCAGAAAGAATCCTGTTAAGATGAAGAAACTGCTCATGGACGACATTCCCGACAAGTTTATAGAGCGCCAGCTCAACGACAGCCGCTACATCAGCAAGAAGATAAAGTCGCTGCTCTCTAACATGGTGCGCGATGAAGGCGAGCAGGAGGATATATCGAAGAACGTGATAGCATGTAACGGAGCAATAACCGACAGGCTGAAACGCGACTGGGGCGTGAACGATGTGTGGAACCATATCATACTGCCGCGCTTTGAAAGGCTCAACGCTGTTACAGGCTCCGACCGGTTTACCACGACAAGCACCAACGGCCACACCATACCCGACATGCCGCTGAACCTGCAAAAGGGATTTAACAAGAAGCGCATTGACCACCGTCACCACGCCATGGACGCCATAGTGATAGCATGCACCACGCGCAGCCACGTCAACCTGCTCAACAACGAGGCTGCCATGTCTAAGAACAACGCCGTGCGCTATCAGCTGTCGCGCAAGCTGCGCAGATATGAAGACACCATGGTGACACGAAACGGCGAGACGCGCACCATTAGCGTTGCCCGCGAGTTCCTTAAGCCGTGGCCTACGTTCAATGCCGACGTTGAGAAGGCTCTGCGTGGCATAGTGGTCAGCTTTAAGCAGAATCTCAGGGTTATAAACAAGACGGTGAACAAATATCAGAAATTTGTCTACAACGAAGAGAAACACATAAAAGAAAAGAAGGCGGTAAGACAGGAGGAGCGCAACGGCAGGCATCTCCTTGCCATACGCAAGCCGATGCATAAAGACACGGTGTATGGCGAGGTGAATCTGAGGCGCATAAAGGAAGTGTCGCTCAAGGACGCTGTGGCAAATCCTAAAGCTGTTGTTGACAAAGACCTGAAGAAGAAGCTAATGGCAATGATAGAGCTGGGTTACGATCTGAAACAGATAACCAAGTATTTTGAAGACAACAAGGACGCATGGCAGGATGTAAATCTGAAGAAGATAAAGGTTTACTATTTCACCAAAGACACCGGCGACCGCTATTTTGCCACACGCTTTGGCAACGACCTCGTTACGCTGTTCAGCAAGATAACCAAGGCTGATGACGCCAAAAAACAGATAGAGCGGATAACCGACACGGGCATACAGAAAATTCTGAAGCGCCATCTTGAAGCCAACGGAGGCGACTGCCAAAAAGCATTCTCGGCCGACGGCATAGACGAGATGAACCGCAACATAACACAGCTTAACGGCGGCAGGCCGCATAAGCCTGTATATAAGGTGAGGATATATGAAAAGGCAGACAAGTTTGCCATAGGCACCAAAGGCAACAAGGCAGCCAAGTTTGTTGAGGCTGCCAAAGGCACCAATCTTTTCTTTGCCGTCTATCTGAAAGAATATGAAGACAGCACTACAGGCGAAACGATAAAGAAGCGGGTGTTCGACACTATTCCTCTGAAGACCGTTATAGACAGACTGAAGAACGGGCAGACTCCTGCCCCTGAAGAAAAAGACGGAGCCAAGCTGCTGTTTGTGCTTTCGCCTAACGACCTTGTTTATTTGCCAACGGAGGATGTAGTAAAGAACGGAACGATAAATAGGCCTTTGGACAAGAGGAGAATTTATAAGATGGTTAGCTGTACAGGAACGGAGTGTTATTATATTCCCTTTATAGTAGCTTCGCCAATAGTTGATAAGGTCGAATTTTTCTCTTTGAATAAAATAGGAAGAGCTATTACCGGCGAGATGATAAAAGAAATATGTATTCCTATTAAAGTTGACCGTTTAGGAAATATAACCGAGGTAAACAACGAAAAGATATGATTAAGCGCACACTATGTTTCACCAGTCCGGCATATCTATCTCTCCGAGACGCGCAGCTCGTAATAAAGCTGCCTGAGGTGGAGAAGAGCGACCTGCCGGACAGCATGAAGAGAGACAGCACAAGAACCATACCGGTGGAAGACATCGGTGTGGTTGTGTTCGACAACCGGCAAATAACGCTTACGAACGGACTGCTCGAGGCGCTGCTCGAAAACAACTGTGCCGTTGTAACCTGCGATTCGCGCGGCATGCCCGTGGGGCTTATGCTTCCGCTTTGCGGTAATACGCTGCAGAGCGAGCGCTTCAGTCGGCAGATAGAGGCATCGCTGCCGCTGAAAAAGCAGCTGTGGCAGCAGACTGTCAAGGCCAAGATTGACAACCAGGCGGCAGTGCTCGACAATATTTCGGGGATAGAAACAGGATGCATGAAGCGGTGGTCGGCCGACGTGCGCAGCGGCGACCCCGACAATCTTGAGGGGCGTGCAGCGGCTTATTACTGGAAACAGATATTCAGGGATGTTTCAGGGCTGTCGGGCTTCACCCGTGGCCGCGACGGCATGCCGCCTAACAATCTTCTCAACTACGGATATGCCATACTTCGAGCTATTATAGCCCGCTCGCTCGTGTCTGCCGGCTTGCTGCCCACGTTCGGCATACATCATCATAACCGTTACAACGCCTATTGTCTGGCAGACGACATCATGGAGCCTTACCGCCCCTATGTTGACAGACTTGTGTATGACATGGCGGCAGGACACGACACTGAAGAATATTCTGAACTGACGAAGCCGCTAAAGATGAAGCTGCTCTCCATACCTACGCTTGACGTTGTGATTGGCGGCCGGCGCAGTCCGCTGATGATTGCCGCGACGCAGACGGCAGCATCGCTCTGCAAATGTTTCAGCGGCGAACTGCGCCGCATTGCTTATCCCGAACTCTAATAAGAGTATGGCGGCTGGGCATTGACGAAATATGTTTCTAATAATCTATACTATGGACCGATTCAGCGAATACCGGGTTATGTGGATACTTGTATTTTTCGACCTTCCCACCGACACCAAGAAAGACAAAAAGGCTTACGCGCTTTTTCGTAAGAACTTGCGCCGCGACGGGTTCACCATGTTTCAGTTTTCTATCTATGTACGCCATTGCGCCAGCATGGAGAATGCCGCAGTTCACATAAAGCGTGTAAAGTCGTTCCTTCCTGAATTTGGCAATGTGGGCATCCTCTGCATAACCGACAAGCAGTTTGGCAATATAGAGATATTTTATGGGCACAAACCTGTAGAGCCGAATGCTCCGGGGCAGCAGCTTGAGTTGTTCTGAGACGGATGTTTTTTATAACCTCTTACAAATAAAAAATCCCGTCGTAAGACGGGATTCTCGTTTTATGCAAACATCATTTTTTGTTTTCTGATTTTCTTTGTATTTGTCTATGCATCAGATATTTACGCATATCGTGATGTTTGTTACTATGCAAAGATAAGAATTTTAAAG
>NZ_HF986862.1:0-7900 GCF_000431195.1 Prevotella sp. CAG:255
GAGAATGATAGAGGAAACCCACACAAAGCTAACTGCTTATGCCACATTTTTCCTGCTTCTATCAGCCACAGGCATGGACGCAGCAAACACGGCACGCATTATGGGCATATCGCAAGGAGCCGTCAGAACCATGCGCCACAGACTCAAGAAGAAGGAAACCCCACACAAAGCTAACTGCCTATGCCACGTTTTTCCTGCTTCTATCAGCCATAGGCATGGACGCAGCAGACACGGCACGCATTATGGGCATATCTCAAGGAGCCGTCAGAACCATGCGCCACAGACTCAAGAAGAAGGAAAAAGGTGAAAATAACAATTAGAAATGCCACAGAAATGAAATGCCGAAACAGGCATCAGACATGCCCGAACGGCTATATCAGCTCATGCTCCTTAAAGCGCAAATAATGCCGTTATGGCAGTTGATGTGGAGGCATTATTGACTTTAACATATTAAATTTGCATTTTTGTGGTGAATTGTGGTGAATTGTGGAGGAAAATACTTACCTTTGGCACCGGATTCCTATTATAGATGTACGCATGCGATTTTTGGGAAGTATAGAAGCCAAGACCGACGTAAAGGGACGTGCCTTTTTGCCGGCGATATTCCGCAAAGAGCTACAAGACTCTTATGAGGAATATCTCGTCATGCGCAAGGACGTGTTTCAGCCCTGCCTCGTGCTTTATCCCGCATCCGTATGGAACCGTCAGACCGAGGCCCTGCGTTCGCGTCTTAACCGCTGGGACAGCAGGCATCAGCAGATATTCCGCCAGTTTGTGGCCGACGCAGAAATCGTTTCGCTCGACGCCAACGGGCGTTTTCTTATCCCCAAGCGCTACCTTAAGATGGCAGGCATAAGCCAGGAGATAAAGTTTATCGGCATGGACGACACCATAGAGATATGGAGCCGCGACAACGCCGACAAGCCTTTCATGGAGCCGGAGGAGTTTGGCGCGTCGCTCGAAGAGATAATGAAACAGGACATCAACGGCGGACAGACCGTATGATGCATGCAGCCAAGGGATCTTTTTTGTAACTCAACTAATCATCACTCAAATATAACGCAAATGGTGACCACCGCAAAGACATACCACATTCCTGTCTTGATGAAAGACAGCGTCGACGGTCTGAACATAGGTTCGGCCGGCATCTATGTTGACGTAACCTTCGGAGGCGGCGGACACAGCCGCGAAATTCTGTCGCGTCTCGACGCCGACGGACATCTGTACAGTTTCGACCAGGACGCCGACGCCGAAAAGAACATCATAAACGACAATCGTCTGACTTTCGTTAGGAGCAACTTCAGGTATCTGAAAAACTGGATGCGCTATTACGGCGTCGACCACATAGACGGCCTGCTGGCCGACCTCGGCGTGTCGAGCCACCACTTCGACGACGAGTCACGCGGATTCTCGTTCCGCTTCGACGCCCCGCTCGACATGCGCATGAACAAGCGCGACGGCACAACGGCGGCCGACGTGGTGAACACATACGACGAGGAGCGCCTGGCAGACATTTTCTACCTGTACGGCGAACTGAAAAACTCGAGAAAGATAGCCGCTGCGCTGGTGAAGGCACGCGCTGCACACAAGATAGAGACCACACAAGACTTTATAGGCGCCGTGGAAAGCCTGTTCAGGCGTGAGCGCGAAAAGAAAGACATGGCAAAACTCTTTCAGGCCCTGCGCATAGAGGTAAACAACGAGATGACAGCCCTGAAGGAGATGCTAAGGTCGGCAACGGAGCTGCTTAGGCCCGGCGGCAGACTGTCGGTGATAACATATCACAGTCTGGAAGACCGCATCGTGAAAAACGTGATGAAGACAGGCAACCCTGAGGGGAAGATGAAGCAAGACTTCTTCGGACGGATAGAGACGCCATTCACCCTCATAAACAACAAAGTGATAACGCCGGACGACGAGGAGCTGGCAAACAACCCGAGAAGCCGAAGTGCAAAACTTAGAATAGCTGAAAAGAAAGATGACTGAAAAAGAAGATTTGGAAAAGAAGATGAAAGGAGTGGCCGGTGACGACGGCCCCGGAAAAAACGAGAATGAGGAGAAACCGTCACTGTTTAAACAAGTGATGAGAGAGCAGGCCATAGAGGAAGAAAGGCCTCAGTCGGCCAACTTTACGCTGCGCAAGATTCTCGGAGGCGACTTCCTGTCTACCGAGATGCTGAAAAAACAGATTTGGGTGATAGTGCTCATAGCAGCCTTCACGCTGGTATATGTGTCCAACAGATACAGCTGCCAGAAAGACATGCTCGAGATAAACGAGCTGAACGAGCAACTTAAAGATGCAAAATTCAAGGCACTGGCAAGCTCGAGCGAGCTGACCGAGATGTGCCGCGAGAGCAATGTGCTGGAGATGCTGAAGAACAACAAAGACAGCATACTGCACATAGCCAATCAACCACCTTACATAATAAACGTACCCGAAAATGAGCAATAAGTTCGACAGAAAAAAGATAATTCCGAGATATAAGATCATAGCCTACGTGATGGTTGTGATTGGAATAATAATCATAGGCAAGGCCATGTGCATTGCCACCGTGGAGCGCGACTATTGGCTGAAAGTGGCTTCACGACTGAAGAAAGACAGCGTTGACATGAAGCCCGTAAGAGGCAACATCCTCAGCTGCGACGGCCGCCTCATGGCAAGCTCGCTGCCCGAATACCGCCTGTTTATGGACTTTAAGGCCGGCGGCGAAGAGAAAGACTCGCTGTGGCAGGTGAAACTCGACAGCATCTGCATGGGCCTGCACGAGATATTCCCCGAGAAATCGGCAGCCAAGTTTAAGGAAGACCTCGAGAAGGGACGCAAGAAGAAGAGCCAGCACTGGCCTATATGGAAATACCGCGTAAGCTACGACGTATATTCCGAGGTTAAGAAACTGCCGGTGTTCAACCTCTCTAAATATAAGAGCGGATTCCATGTAGAGACATACAACGCACGTCAGCGTCCGTTCGGCTCGCTGGCACAGAGAACTGTTGGCGACATGTATGGCGACAAGGACTCGGCACGTTGCGGACTTGAGCTATATTACGACACCATTCTGCGCGGAAAGATGGGAAAAATAAGCCGCAGGAAGGTGATGAACAAGTATCTTAGCATCACCACGCGCGAGCCTGTCAACGGCGCCGACATCGTAACCACAATAGACGTGGGCATGCAAGACCTTGCCGAGCGCGCGCTTATAGACGAGCTGAAAGAGATCAACGGCAACGTGGGCGTGGCCATCGTCATGGAGGTTAAGACGGGCGACGTGAAGGCCATCGTGAACATGACGAAATGTGCCGACGGCGAATACCGCGAGATAAAGAACAGCGCCGTGTCAGACCTGCTCGAGCCGGGCTCGGTGTTCAAGACGGCATCAATAATGGTTGCGCTCGACGACGGAGTGGTTGACACTACATACAAGGTGGACACAGGCAATGGTATATGGGACATGTACGGAGCCAAGATGCGCGACCACAACTGGCACCGCGGAGGCTATCAGATGCTGACGCTGCCGCAAACACTCGAATACAGTTCTAACATCGGCGTAAGCCGGATAATAGACAAGTTCTATCATGACAAACCGGAGAAGTTTGTTGAAGGCATCGACCGTCTCGGCCTGCGCACCGACCTGCATCTTCCGATTGTCGGATACGCAGCACCGAAAATTCGCATGCCGAAGAAGAACGGCAAGGGCCAGTATGTCAACTGGAGCAAGACGGCGCTGCCGTGGATGAGCATCGGCTACGAAACTCAGGTGCCGCCGATATCTACGCTCACATTCTATAATGCCATAGCCAACAACGGAACAATGATGCGCCCGCGCTTCGTAAAGCAGATTGTAAAAGACGGCGAGGTGATAGCCGAGTTTCCGCCAGAAGTGATAAAGGCGCGCATCTGCAAGGAGAAGACGCTGCGCGAGATACAGACCATACTTGAGCACGTGGTAAGCCAGGGCCTCGGCAAGCGTGCCGGTTCTACATCGTTCAAGGTGGCCGGCAAGACAGGTACGGCACAGATATCTAAAGGCGCCGGAGGCTACAAGTCGGGCAAGGTAAACTATCTGCTCAGCTTTGCCGGCTACTTCCCTGCCGACGATCCGCGCTACAGCTGCATCGTATGCATACAGAAATCGGGCCTCCCCGCATCGGGCGGCGGCATGAGCGGTCTGGTGTTCCACAACATAGCCGAAGGCATCATGGCACAAAGTCTGAAGCTGAGTGTTGAAGACGCACGCGACTCGCTCTCTATACTCATGCCCGACGTAAAGAGCGGCAACATCCTTGCTGCCGACTATGTGCTCAGCCATCTCGGCATCAGCACCAACAAGAACTGGAGCGGAAGCTATGCCAACGGCAATCCTATATGGGGAAGCGCTAAGAGAGAGGCATCATCGGTGATGCTCACCAGAGGGCCTCACTATGAAACCAAGATAGTGCCCGACGTAATAGGCATGGGTGCACGCGACGCCGTGTACATCCTCGAGAGCCGAGGCGTAAAAGTAAGGCTCAGCGGCCGCGGGAAGGTAACGCAGCAGAGTCTGCCTGCAGGACATATAATAAAGAAAGGTGAGGTATGCTCACTAAAACTCGAAATATAAAAACAATAAAGATATGACACTAAGTGAACTGATAAAGAACATTGACACGGTTAACATAACCGGAAGCACAGACATAGAAATAAAAGGCGTGGACATCGACTCGCGCCGCGTAGCCGAAGGCCATCTGTTCGTAGCCATGAAGGGCACACAGGTAGACGGCCATACATTCATCGGCAAAGCCGTGGCTCAGGGAGCAGCCGCAATACTCTGCGAGGACATGCCGGCAGAGGTTGCCGAAGGCGTAACCTACGTTCAGGTAAGTTCTACTGAAGACACCGTCGGAAAGGTTGCCACACAATTCTACGGCGACCCGTCGAGAAAGCTCAAGCTGGTGGGCGTTACCGGCACCAACGGCAAGACAACCATTGCCACCCTGCTCTACAACATGTTCCGCAAGCTTGGCTACAAGTGCGGACTGCTGTCTACGGTGTGCAACTATATCGAGGAAGAGAAGATTCCTGCCGACCACACCACCCCCGACCCTATCGAGCTCAACGCGCTGCTCAGCCGTATGGTTGATGCAGGATGCGAGTATGCCTTCATGGAGTGCAGCTCTCACGCAATAGCACAGAAGCGCATAGGCGGACTCAACTTCACAGGCGGTATATTCACCAACCTTACACGCGACCATCTCGACTATCACAAGACTTTCGAGAACTACCGCGACGCTAAGAAGGCCTTCTTCGACGGTCTGCCAAAGACAGCTTTCGCCATAACCAACGCCGACGACAAGAACGGCATGGTGATGGTGCAGAACACCAAGGCTAAGGTTAAGACATATTCTGTCAGAAGCATGGCCGACTTTAAGGCTAAGATACTTGAATGTCACTTCGGCGGAATGTATCTCGAGATTGACGGACGCGAGGTTGGAGTGCAGTTTATCGGCAAGTTCAACGTCAGCAACCTACTCGCCGTTTACGGTGCAGCCGTGATGCTCGGACAGAGTCCGGAGAACATACTCATAGCCATGAGCACGCTGAAGAGCGTCAGCGGCCGTCTCGATCCGGTTCACTCACCTCTGGGATATACAGCAATAGTAGACTATGCCCACACACCCGACGCCCTTGAGAATGTATTAAAGGCAATACACGAGGTGCTCAACGGCAAGGGACACGTGATAACCGTGTGCGGAGCCGGCGGCAACCGCGACAAGGGCAAGCGCCCGATTATGGCTCAGGAGGCCGTAAAGCAGAGCGACAAGGTTATCATAACAAGCGACAATCCGCGCTTTGAGGACCCGCAGGACATCATCAACGACATGCTGGCCGGACTTACTCAGCAGCAGATGACCAAGGTGGTGAGCATCGTAGACCGCAAGGAGGCCATACGCACGGCGTGCATGCTGGCACAGAAGGGCGACGTGATACTCGTTGCCGGCAAGGGACATGAGGACTATCAGGAGATTAAAGGTGTGAAACATCACTTCGACGACAAGGAGATAATCCGAGACATATTTGAAAATCAGAAAGCATAACCCCCAAACTTAAAGATAATGTTATACTATTTATTCCGTTTCCTTGAGCAGTTTGGCATTCCGGGAGCTCACGTGTGGGGCTACATCTCGTTCCGCGCGCTGCTGGCGCTCATCCTTGCGCTGGTAATATCAGCATGGTTCGGCGAAAAGTTTATCAAGTATCTGAAGAGCAAGCAGATAACCGAAACCCAGCGCGACGCCAAGATAGACCCCTTCGGCGTAAAGAAGATAGGTGTGCCGTCTATGGGCGGCATCATCATCATCGTGGCCATCCTCGTGCCCGTGCTGCTGCTAGGCCGCATGCGCAACATCTACATCATCCTGATGATAATAACCACGCTGTGGCTCGGATTCCTCGGCGGTCTCGACGACTACATCAAGATATTCCGCCACAACAAGGAAGGACTGCCCGGACGCTTCAAGATTATCGGACAGATAAGCATCGGCCTCATCGTGGGACTGGTGCTATGGTTCAGTCCTGACGCCAAGATAAACGAGAACCTGGCCATCGAGAAGCAGGATGGCAAGGAAGTCGTAGTGAAGCACAGGCCCGAGGCCACCAAGTCGCTGAAGACAACAATACCCTTCGTCAAAGGGCATAACCTCGACTACGCCAACATCATGAGCTTCTGCGGCAAGTACAAGACTGCTGCAGGATGGATACTGTTCGTGGTGATGACCATATTCGTTGTAACAGCCGTGTCAAACGGTGCCAACCTCAACGACGGAATGGACGGCATGTGTGCCGGCAACTCGGCCATAATAGGCGTGGTGCTGGGCATATTTGCCTATGTGAGCAGTCACATCGAATATGCCGCCTACCTCAACATCATGTACATCCCGGGCTCACAGGAGCTTGTGGTGTTCCTATGTGCCTTCATCGGTGCGCTTATCGGTTTCCTGTGGTACAACGCCTATCCGGCGCAGATATTCATGGGCGACACCGGTTCGCTGACCATCGGCGGTATCATTGCCGTGTGTGCCATCATCATACACAAGGAGCTGATGCTGCCTATACTCTGTGGAATCTTCTTCGTCGAAAGCCTCAGCGTGATAATGCAGGTGTGGTATGCCAAAATGGGCACCCGCAAGGGCGTAAAGCAGCGCATGTTCAAGCGCGCGCCGCTGCACGACACCTTCCGCACGCAGCAAGAGCAGCTCGACCCGGAGATTAAGTATCTATTCAAAAAGCCCAAAGGAGCGGTGCACGAGTCGAAGATAACCATACGCTTCTGGATTGTCACCATCATCCTTGCGGCACTCACAATCATTACACTGAAAATAAGATAAACAGACGAGTATGAAAAGAATCGTTATATTAGGAGCCGGTGAGAGCGGTGCCGGAGCCGCCGTACTGGCAAAGAAAGAAGGCTTCGACGTCTTCGTTTCTGACATGTCGTCCATCAAGGACAGATACAAGGACATGCTCAACAGCCACGGCATAGAATGGGAAGAGGGACACCACACGGAGGAACTCATCCTAAACGCCGACGAGATTATCAAGAGTCCGGGCATCCCTTCAGACGCCCCGATGATAAAGAAATGCGTGGCAAAGGGCATCCACCTCATCAGCGAGATTGAGTTTGCAGGCCGCTACACCGACTCAAAGATGATCTGCATAACGGGAAGCAACGGCAAGACAACCACTACATCACTGATATATCATATCTTCAAGAGCGCAGGCTACGACGTGGGCCTGGCCGGAAACATAGGCAACAGTCTCGCACTGCAGGTGGCCGAGACGCCGCACGACTATTATGTCATCGAGCTCAGTTCATTCCAGCTCGACAACATGTACGACTTCCGCGCCAACATAGCCATCCTGCTG
>NZ_HF986862.1:7924-40177 GCF_000431195.1 Prevotella sp. CAG:255
CTGCTGAACATCACGCCCGACCATCTCGACCGCTACGACAACTGCATGCAGAACTATGTAGACGCCAAGATGCGCATCTTGCAGAACCAGACAGACGAAGACTCGTTCATATACTGGAACGACGACCCGATAATAAGCCGCGAGCTCGAGAAATATGACATCAAGGCCATACGCTATCCGTTCTCGGAACTGAAGGAGAAAGGATCTATCGGATACATCGAGGAAGGCATGTACAAGATAGAGAAGCCCACACCCTTCAACATGGAGCAGGAGGCCCTGAGCCTTACAGGCAAGCACAACATATACAACTCGCTGGCAGCGGGCATTGCCTCTAACGTGGCTGGAATAAAGAAAGAATTTATACGCAAGAGCCTCAGCGACTTCCCCGGCGTTGAGCATCGCCTCGAAAAGGTAACTACAGTGGCAGGCGTGCTTTACGTAAACGACTCTAAGGCCACCAATGTGGACGCATGCTGGTATGCGCTCGAAAGCATGAAAACTCCCGTAATACTTATTCTCGGCGGAAAAGACAAGGGCAACGACTATAACGCAATAAAAGACCTTGTGAAAGAAAAGTGTGCCGGCCTGGTTTATCTCGGCGCCGACAACACCAAACTTCACAACTTCTTCGACGGCATGGGCATACCCGTGCGGGACACCCATTCAATGCGCGACTGTGTAAACGCATGCTATGAGATGGCAAAGCCCGGACAGACAGTGCTGCTTAGCCCCTGCTGCGCCAGCTTCGACCTATTTAAGAACATGGAAGACCGCGGCGAACAGTTCAAGACACTCGTAAGAGCTCTCTGACACATCGCCGCTACATCAAGGCCGTCCGTCACTGCACCGCCTCACGCCAAGCACTGACGGACAGCCTCTTCATCAACAATAGCAAACAATAATATCAACAGACAAACATGGAAGAAAAAGCCGCAACCGGCAAATTTAAGGGTGACAGAGTGATATGGACAGTGTTCTTCTTCCTCTGCATCATCAGCATCATCGAAGTGTTCAGCGCATCGAGCAACCTCTCTTTCAAGAGCGGCAACTATCTCGGACCCGTACTGAAGCACGTTATGCTGCTCGTCGTCGGCGTCATGGCCATGATAGCCACCATGAACGTAAAGTGCAAATACTTCAAGATGGTTACGCCTGGGGCCCTGATTATCTCGTTCATCGGCCTTATAGCCGTATTGTGCTTCGGCGAGAGCACCAACGGCTCGCAGCGCTGGCTGTCGATTATGGGCATACAGTTTCAGCCCTCCGAGCTTGCCAAAGGCGCCATAATACTTGCAACGGCACAGATACTCAGCGCCATGCAGACCCCCACCGGAGCCGACAAGCGTGCCTTTAAATACATATGCATCGTATGCGCCTTTATCGTTCCTCTCATCATGGTAGAGAACCTCTCAACGGCCGTGCTGCTCTGCACTGTGGTGTTCCTGCTCATGTTCATCGGCAAGGTGCCAAAGGCTCAGCTGGGCAGGCTGCTGGGCATAGTGATGCTCTGTCTGATCTTCATCGTGTCTATGGTAATGATACTCGGACACGATAAGGAAAAAGAAAATGCCGACGGACAGAAGATGGCCATGACCGAACAGGTGGAGAAAAAAGACGAAACTGTAGTAGAAAAAGTTTTCCACCGTTTCGACACATGGAAGGCACGTATAGACAAGTTCCTCGACAACAAGGAGATAGCTCCTGAAGAAGTAGACCTTGACAAGGACGGCCAGACAGCACACGCCAACATAGCCATTGCCTCGTCAAACGTAGTAGGCAAAGGCCCTGGCAACTCCGTAGAGCGCGACTTCCTGTCGCAGGCATTCTCTGACTTCATCTACGCCATCATCATCGAAGAGATGGGCATAGCCGGCGCAGCCTTCGTATGCCTGCTGTACATCATACTGCTCTTCCGCACGGCAACCATAGCCAACCGCTGTGTCAACACGTTTCCGGCGCTTCTCATCATGGGCTTTGCCCTGCTGCTCGTCATCCAGGCCATGTTCAACATGGCCGTGGCCGTCGGCCTTGTTCCCGTCACCGGACAGCCGCTTCCGCTGATAAGCAAGGGAGGAACGTCAACCATAGTGAACTGTGTCTACATAGGAATCATCTTGAGCGTAAGCTACTCGGCCAAGAAGAAAGACGAGGACGGCGACATGGACGAGACTAAAGCTGACAAGATAAAGCCAGCTGCAACGGACAAGAAAATAACTTCAACAACATCAGCATCACCCGTGCCTCTCGCCAAGATAGGATAAGCCTGCCGCTAGGGCCTGACAGAAAAAGCAAATAATTAAATCCGAATGTCTTTTCAATGTGTTAAAAAGATATTCGGATTTAATATTTTATAGCGACACATTCTGCGACTTAATCCAAAATCGGTTCTTAGAATTCTGACTGGATTTTTGCTTTATATTGAGCGTATTTCCGTTAGACTTTTCGCAGGCATAGCGGACTATGTCAAGAAAAAGCAAACAAAAAGACCTCTGAAAACATTTTACCACAGATAGCGTCTAAACATCCAACAACCTTACCTGCCTGCGCAGACACCAGTCTTTGTCTGTTCAACATGCTTCATCGTTCCGTCTGAATTATAGTGCAGCTCGTCTACACAGACGCTGCGGCGGCCTATGGCACCGCGGTGGCCGTCTAATGTCAGCACGGCATTGTGATAGAACAAATACCAGCAGCCGTTGAACTCTATTATGCCGGGATGTATGGTGTAGCTGTTTTCTGCCGGACCGGTCAGTTCGCCGCGATATATCCAAGGGCCGGCCACATCAGGCGCCGTGGCATACGAAATGGCTTCCTTACCGCCACCGTCAGAAGCGTAGGTCAGATAATACATGTCGCCGCGCTTGTGCAGCCACGGACCTTCCATGTATTTCGGAAGATCAATCACCTGTATTTCGCCGTCAAGCTCTGTCATGCCGGGCTTCAGCTTTGCCATGAAGCACGTGCCGTTGCCCCAGCAAAGCCATGCCTGGCCCTTATCGTCTACAAGCACCGTTGGGTCGATGTCGTTCCACCAACCGCGCTCGCCGTTTGACGTCATCGTGTCGCACACCAGCGGCTTGCCTATCGCATCCTTGAACGGACCTATAGGCGAGTCGCCAACAGCCACTCCAACAGCCTTGCCCGTATATGGCGCACCGGCCTGCACCGTGGTAAAGAAATAAAACTTGCCGTCTTTCTCTATAACCTGTGACGCCCATGCCTCGCCTACAGCCCAGCTGAAGTCGGCAGGACAGAGCACAGCGCCATGGTCTGTCCATGTCTGCATGTCAGCAGTAGAATAACAGAGCCACTCAGTTATGTTAAACTCTTTTCCGCCTGAAGCCGTGTCCTGACCGTCGTAATACTCATCATGGCCTACATAGAGATACAGCCTGCCGTCATAAACCATAGGAGCTGGGTCGGCCGTAAATTTGTCTTTCACAAGCGGATTGCCTGTGTTCGTGAATGTTCTCACTGCCTGGACGTTGTCCTTCGTGCCACGCCAACAGCATTCCGAGCCGGCTACATCTTGCGCACAGGCACACGTTGCGCCCATCAGACCAGCCGTAATTAATGCTAAAAATGTTTTCATAATATTTGTATGTTTTTGTTTTTTAAATCTCTTCTTGTCAGCATCTGCTTCCATCATGGCAGGCACGCCCATGCCTCACTGCACGTCTGCCAGATGCAAATATAAAATTTTGTTTTTGCTGACAGACATATAAAAGAATAAAATATACTCGCATGACAAGAAAAGGCATACATTTGAAACATAATAAAATAACTGGTACGGATACTGCCTTACGGACCGGTATGACAACAAACATACAGTAATTGTAATGAGGATGGACGGACAAAGTTACGCACAGTGAATTATGAAACAAAATTCAGCATTTGCCAATTGTAAATTGTGAATTTTCAAAAAACCTCTTTACGCATTTTGCTGTTAACGACAAACTTAGTAACTTTGCGCCGGAATTCTTACATTATATAATATAAACTATGGCAAAAAAAGCATTATTGATGATACTCGACGGATGGGGTATCGGAAAGCATGGCGCAGGAGACGTAATATTCAACACACCGACGCCTTATTTGGATTATCTTTACGCCGTAAGCCCGCACTCACAGCTGCAGGCTTCAGGCGAGGATGTAGGTTTGCCTGACGGACAAATGGGTAACTCTGAGGTGGGACACCTCAACATCGGAGCAGGACGCATCGTTTATCAAGACTTGGTTAAGATTAACCGTGCTTGCAGCGACGGCTCTATACTCAAAAACCCCGAAATAGTTAACGCATACAGCTATGCCCGCGACAACGGCAAGAAGCTGCACCTGATGGGTCTGACCAGCAACGGCGGTGTACACTCTTCACTCGACCACCTGTTCAAGCTCATCGAAATATCTAAAGAATACGGACTGAAGAACACTTATGTTCACTGCTTCATGGACGGCCGCGACACCGACCCGAAGAGCGGAGCCGGATTCATCAAAGAACTGACTGACCACTGCGAGAAGAACGACGCTCACATTGCAAGCATCGTAGGACGCTTCTACGCTATGGACCGCGACAAGCGCTGGAACCGTGTTAAGGAGGCTTACGACCTGCTCGTTGAGGGCAAGGGCAAGAAAGCCACTGACCTGGTTAAGGCTATGGAAGAGAGCTACGAGGAAGGCGTTACCGACGAGTTTATCAAGCCTATAAGCAACGCTAACGTTGACGGCACTATACAGGAAGGCGACGTTGTTATCTTCATCAACTTCCGCAACGACCGTGCAAAGGAGCTTACACAGGTGCTCACACAGCAGGATATGCCGGAGGAAGGCATGCACACAATAAAGGATCTGCAGTATTACTGCATGACTCCGTATGACGCATCTTTCAAGGGCGTTCACATCCTCTTCCCGAAAGAGAACGTACAGGACACCCTGGGCGAATATCTGAGCAAGCAGGGCAAGAAACAGCTGCACACAGCCGAGACAGAGAAGTATGCTCACGTAACATTCTTCTTCAACGGCGGACGCGAGGCTGCATTCGAGGGCGAGGACCGCATCCTGGTTCCTTCTCCAAAGGTTGCTACATACGACCTAAAGCCTGAGATGAGCGCATACGAGGTTAAGGACAAGCTGGTTGGCGCTATCAACACTCAGGAATATGACTTCATCGTTGTCAACTTTGCCAACGGCGACATGGTAGGCCACACCGGCGTTTACCACGCAATAGCAAAGGCAGTATGGGCTGTTGACCACTGCGTACACGACGTTATCGAGGCTGCCAAGGCCAACGGATATGAGGCTATAATCATAGCTGACCACGGAAATGCCGACAACGCAATCAACGCTGACGGAACACCTAACACGGCTCACTCACTGAACCCGGTTCCGTTCATCTACGTTACAGACAACAACAGCGCAACTGTAAAGAACGGTCGTCTGGCCGACGTTGCTCCTTCTATCCTCCACATCATGGGTCTGGAGCAGCCGTCTGACATGACAGGCGAGAACCTTATTGAGGACAACAAATAACAACATTCCGGCTGAGCAGTCAGCAGGAAAAGATAAAAATAAAGGGACGGGCATTTTTTGCCCGTCCCTTTATTTTTATACAGACATCGTCAACTTGCACCAAAAGTTTCCTTGAGCGCAGCGAAAAAAGACAAATGCATTTCTCTTGCCATCGGATATGTAGCAGCAAGACTAATTACCGGCTGATTTGCAATTGTCGTACAAGCGAGAGCAGAAGCAAATTATATTTGGTTATGCCGAGCGCAGCCAACAATCAATAGAATTAATCTGCCGGAATAGAGTATAAGGATTTTAATCCGCTTGCTGCCTATTTTTGATTAATAAGTAGGAGTTTCGGATCACAGATCCTAATATCTAATGCTGTCGGATAGCATATCCGACAGAACATTAGTCTTGTGTATTCTTATCAATCACTACGCATTTGGATTTTTCACTTTTATCTTTTCACTTTCGCAAGACGTTTATCATTGCGCACAGCGCCTGCTCTTCACTTAGCTACACATCCCCACACTTTAATGACTGCAAAATAAAGGAAATAAGCGGTCGGTTTTTGCATAAAAAGTGACCCGTTTACGTATAAAAAGTGGGCCACTTTTGACACGTAAACAGGCCATTAACAGTCTGAAAGCAAAGTCATGACATTTACTTAACGGTACTCGTTGTAATAGGACTTAAATATTTAATCCGAAATATAAACGCCATAAAAATGTTACGATTTTTACGGTATTTTTCAAACAGACTTAAAGAACTGGCAAATATCACAACAAGTCAAGCCTTAGTCAAAGACATAAAATATGCGGTCTGCGCCAAAAAGAGATAACAGCATCAGGCATCATCGTCAGGCTTGTTGGCCATAAGGCGCTGATAGGTAGAAGGCGTCATTCCGTTCACCTTTTTGAAAGCCTGTATGAAGCTTGCTGCCGAGTTGTAGCCCAGTTCCTCATATATGGCCTGCAGCGTCATGTTGCCATAATGCTCCTTGTCCGAAAGACGGCGACACGCCTCGCGTATGCGGTATTCACTGAGAAACTGTCGGAAGTTCTTGCCGTAGACGTCGTTAATGGCCCACGAAACATATTTGGTGTTAGAGCCAACCATCTGCGCAAGCGTATTGAGGTTGAAGTCAGAGCGCGATATCACGCTCATGTCTGCCATCACGGTGTTAATCTTGTTCAGCAGCAGGTTCTTCTGCTCTTCGCTCAGCAGCGCAGCGGCCGTGCGCTCTTTCTTATCAGCCTCGTCGGCCTTTCCGTCAGCATCTTCTGCCTCGCCTTCCATGTCACCTGTGCTCTCCTGCCCTGCCTCACCGGCAACATCGGGCACATCGTCCTCGTGTACAGTGTTTACAGCTTTTGCATATTGCTCGAGCAACAGGCGGCTCTGCTTGTCAGACTTCATCAGTTCTTCGTTCTTACTTACAAGCAGTATCTGTGCGTCGGTAAGTTTGCGGTTCTTCAGCCTCAGCATACGATACAGTACGGTAAGCACAATAAGCATGATGACAAACACGATGATAACCACAAGCTGCGTGGTGTTGCGTGTTGTAAGCGAGTCGATGAGCTTCTGATTTACGGCATTTTCATATTTAAACAGCTTGCTGCCCGAGATGTAAAACTGGCTCTTGTTGAATGCCGAGTCAGACAATTCAAGATACATTGCCTTATATTTGGCTGCCGAATCAGCCTGTCCCGCACTGGCATAAGCCTCACTGAGACTTTTATACACTCTCGACATTTTGTCTGAATTATCTATCTTTAATGCCATCTCACGACATTCCTTAAAATATGCAATTGCTGTTTTTGCATCTTTACGTTTCAGCGCAATATTTCCAAGTTCCATATACGGTGCCTGAACATACATAAGCGGCATATTACGCTCCTTTGCAAAAGCATACGTTTCCTTATAATAATACTCAGCCATAGCATAGTCTCCTGCCGTCTGAGCTATGAATCCCTGATTATTAAGACAATAATACTGCCTTAGCTGCTGGTCCTGTACGGGCAGCCTCATCATAACATTAAAAGAAGCCTTCGCCCTCTTAATATCTTTCATGAAACAATAGCATACGACAATATTAGACAGGAACTTAAACTGAAGATCTACATCTTCTGCCTTCACGGCAGCCTTATATCCCCGCTGATAATAATGCAGACATCGGTTATAGTCGCCTATGCTTGCATAAATATTTCCGATACAACCGATACATGCATTATATACCCGATTGCTCTTTTCATTTTCGGCTTTGTCAAGTGCCCTTGTATAATAATCCAAGGCTTCAGGAAAACGTCCGGTAGAATAGAACACATCTCCTTTAGTCTTCAGAACAACTGCGCTGTCCGACTTTTCTTTAGAAGCAAAAGACGGCAACGTAAAGACAAAAGAAAACAACAACAGCAACAAGACTTGTAATTTCATCAAGAATAATATTTATTAATAAAAGGGGGTACTAAATTTTTCAGCAGAATCATCAGGCATACCTGAATCTTGAGCCGTGATACAGATTAACTCATGCAAAGATACAAAATAATATTACTTAAACGTGAAAAAAAGACAAAACAATAACAAATTGAAGTAACGCCCATAAAAAGTCTATATTGATAACATAAATATACATTTCAAGCCGTTTTTGTTAGGTTTTTTATTTAAATTCAAGAATTTAAAAACAAGTCGGAACATAAAATCATGTTTTTTATAGATAAAATAATATTTTTGTCAAGCGTTTTAAGTTTAACAAATATAAATATAATGCTTATGAAAAGAATTATCCATTATTTTGTAGCTTCAGCGGCATTGTTGTTCTGTTGGACATCGACAGAGGCACAGGTAGTAATGAAACTGCCTGAAACGAACAAAGCGGCAAAAAGCAATGCCGGACAAATGCAGAAGGCTGAACCGGCCAAAGCTAAAGCAGAAAGCATGTCAACAGACTATAAGAGTCCGTGGCCATTACAGACTTTTGATGAAAAAACAATCTACTCAAGATTTATAGAAGAAAAAGGTAACGTACCTACATTAATTGCACCAATACCCTACAAGACATCTGCCAAGGCTGAAAGCGAAATCCTATATACATATACAGGATTCAACGCTGGAGCCGGATTAGATGAAAACGGAAATGCAACAGGCGGCATGGTAAACTTTAATCTTACACCATTTGCCTGCGACACCGTGTCGTCAGATTCAGGACTTTCGCCTTATTCATATACGGCAAAAGGCAAATTGTATTGTTTCTTGCCTATTCAAGATGGTGCCACAGGCAACTATAACACAATAGTCAGAACTGTATATGATGCCAACACTCTTGAATTGCTGAGCAAAAAGACATTTACCAACGCTAACGGCAACTCAAGCTATGTGCCATACATGATGTCCTACGACGATCAACGTGACGTTGTTTTCGCAATTTCAATGGAAAACGTTAGAGATCAGGGATACGGCGGAACAGACTACTATCTTAATATATTAGACACGGCAACATGCCGCCTTCAGCGAGTTGGTTTCTTAGGTTCATACCGTGCTTACAAGACATCGGGTAACTATAATCCCAAAGGATTTGTAGCTGGCTATGGTTCGTTATTCGTACAACTCGCCGACGACAGTATCTACATGGCTAAAATAGATCCGGTAACGTGCAAGACAACCATTATTGGCCGGACCAAAATGCCAAATCAATATGTCTATGGCCAACAGCCAATGATATACAACGTTGCAGAAGGAAGTTTGCTCGTAAACCATTATGACTTCAACTACGGAACAGTTTACTATAAAGTCAGTCCATTTGTGCCATATGGATCAAAAGAAGATACATGTAAAACCGTATTAGTAGAAAAAACTCCTACAGGCTTCACCTATTTTTATAAAAGGCCAGAAGCAGAGACGACTTTCTCTAAATTACAGTTGGACGACATCAGTGACTTAGTTGTATCCGTTGCAGAAGGCAGTAACGACGCAAATATATCGTTCACAATACCGTCAACTGTCAACGGTGGGGAAAATATTGAAATACCGCAATGGGCATCAGACAAAGTACGCCTTTACTTCTATGTTGACGGAGCCAGCGTAAATCCAACAGGCGTTCCCTCACAGCCCACATTAGGCAGCAAAGTCAGCTGCAGCATGGAAGGTCTTTCTTCAGGCATGCATATCGTTACGGTACAGGTATATCCGCTGTACAGCGAAGTTAGTGGAGGCAGATTCTCAAAGACTATAGTATGCGGATACGATGCACCTGCAGATGTAGCAAATCCTACTCTCACAATAGAGAATCAACAGGCAACAATAACATGGGAAGCTCCCGAAAAGGGATTGTATGACGACTTCGGAAGTATCTTTGACAAATCTGACATATCATATACAGTTGTACGCAATGTCGACGGAAAGACTATTGCCGAGGACATAACCGAGACAACTGCCGTTGACACAGACATGCCGAAAGAAATACTCACTCACACATATACCATTTATGCAAAAAGCCATGGCAACGTAAACCGCGGAACCGTAACAAACAGCATAACGGCAGGACTATATATGCCTATACCTTATGTCAACACATTCTCTGATATGTCTGACATCGACGGATGGGCTATATACAACTTGAACAACGACGGAACAGCCCTGACATGGCAATACAACAATATCTATGGACTATTAACTTGCAGCGGTCGCAACGGATGTGACGACTGGATAATATCACCCGCATTTGACCTGAAGACCGATTCTTTATATATGCTGTCTTATCAGCTAAGTGTTTCGTATGAAACAGCAAGTCTGAAAACGACAATGGGCAATAGTAACACTGTTGAGTCACAGAACATTGTAATAGACGACCTGTATAACTTTGCAACTGAAGGTACTGAAACAAAACGTTATTATATCACCCCAACTGAAGACGGCTACTACAATTTCGGTCTGCATGATTACGGAACAGGAAGCAGCCCGGTATCTATTGACACATTCATTGTGAAAGCCATCGCTTCAGTAGAAGCTCCTGATACAGTATCTGCCGTTAACTTCGTTCCAGACGCAGTTGGTGCTTTAGGCGGAACATTCACGTTCACATTGCCTTCAAAGAGCATCGACGGCAAACAGATTTCAGAACTCACAAAGGTAACTATATACGATCTTAAGGGAAATGCTCTTGCCACCAAGACTGACGTACGTCCAGGCGAACAGATTACATTGCAGGTTAAGGCAGCCAAAGGCTTCAACACATTCTCAATCGTTGCAGCCAACGCTAATGGCGAAGGAAGACCTATGGACATAACAAAATATGTTGGTCCTGACGTACCAAAAACGATATCAGACCTGACAACCAAATGGGGTGAAGAACAGAACATTGCCATATTGTCATGGACGAATCCGACAGAAGGCGTACACGGAGGATATGTTGATCCGGCAAACTTCAAATATACTATCTATAAATATGACGTGAACGACTGGCCAAATTATACAAAACTTGGCGAAACCACAGGCGAAAGCGAAGTTGAAATACAGATTATGGACGCTTCTGACGCACAAGACCAGTATATATTCGGCGTAACAGTTTCTAACGATGAAGGTGAATCTGACTACGTGCGTTCAGGACTGGTGATGGGTACACCGTACACACTGCCATACAATGAGGCCTTTGCCGAAGCCGGAGTAGACCATGCACCATACCTCATCGGCGCAGGTATAAACAATCAGGCATGGACCATCGACCCGGGTTATTACAATGCAAAGATTCAACCATATGGACAGGACGGCGCACAGTTGCTGTGTCTCAACACTGGTTCATCAGAAGGCTCTGCATATTTCATCTCTCCGATAATCGACTTCGAGAAAACAGAGAAGCCTATGTTCTCATTCTGGCTGCACCACTCTGACGCAATGCCTGAAACAGCATATATTAAAGTTATGGCTTCAACTGACGGAAGCAAAAACTATGTCGACATCAGCGAAGAGATTAATCTTACCGGCAACAACGGATGGCAGGAGCACATCGTTGACCTCTCAGCCCTTAACGGAAAGAAAGCACAAATATCACTCTATGGATACATGCCTAACCCGGCCGTAAGAATATTCGCAGACAACTGGAGCATCTACGAGGCATCCGGCAAAGACCTCGCCGTGACAGGTATAACACAGCCTTACATGCCGGTAGTGGGCGACACTGCAACCATCAGCGTAACCGTTGTAAACAAGGGTGCAAACGAAGCCACAGGCTACTCTGTACTGTTCAATGTCGACGACATGACCATAGACGAAGTAGATCCAGAAGAGACCCTGGCAGCAGGAGCATCACGCACATTCACGTTCACTCTGCCTATAACAGCAGCGAAGAAAAACATACTCTACAACGCACAAGTGCTGTATGACGGCGACCAGAACGAAGAGAACAACCTTAGCAGCGACGTAGAACTCGACCCGCGCAGCATGAATCTGCCCGCTCCTACCTCACTGACACTCAGCAATGACGACGAACTGACATGGACCGCACCTGAAGCAATGGACGGACGCAAGGTTATGCTCGACTTCGAGAGCCTGCCGGCATTCGCCACAAATGAGATTGCAGGATGGAAGACTGTTGACAAAGACGGAAACCTGTCAACAACATTCATACAATATTACGGCAACTATTGGCCTTATGCTAACCAGCCTCTGGCATGGATGACATGGAGCGCTAAGGAAGCCGGATGTCCCGACGCAGCAGTATGGACTCCGTATGAAGGAGAAAAGTGTCTGATTCACTGGGGCAACTATGGTGCCGACGCCGAAGGACGTCCTAACAACAATCCTGACGACGACTGGTTTATCTCACCTGAGATTAAGGGCGGCACAGAAATTTCGTTCATGACTCTCTCTAACGACGCTACAAGTTCTATCGAGATTCTGACATCTTCGACAGACGACAAGCCCGAATCGTTCACCAATAAGGTTACTGTGGTTGAATATCCTACAATAAGTACATGGAAGGAAGTAAAGGCAACACTCCCGGCTGACGCTAAGTATGTGGCAATACACACTATCCTTGACGGCTTCGGCATCATGATAGACAACATTGCCTACACAGAAGCAAAGTCACCTGTGCTGAAAGGCTACAAGCTGTATCTCGACAACGCCGTTAACAGCCTCGTTGCTACAAACAGCGCAAAGGCCACAGCCAACGGAACCTACGCAGTAAGCGCAGTTTACGACCTTGGCGAATCAGACCTGTCTAACACTGTATCGGTAACAACCGGTATAGCTGACCTGCAGACATCTGACGTGAAGGTTATGGCTGGCAACGGCTGCATCATAGTAAAGAATGCAATCGGACAAAATGTTGAGGTGTTCACTCTCAACGGACAGAAGGTTGCAGGCAGCGTTGCAGGCGAGACGGCAACTTATCAGGTAGCAAAAGGTGTTTATGTGGTTATGGTAAGCAACAAGCCATATAAGCTGATTGTTAAATAATAAGTTAGAATAACAGAAGCCACGGGGCTGGCACGGCAAGCCAAGTGTCATGCCGGCCCCTTACGGCTTCTTTGTTTTTATATATAAAGACATTAAGCATGAAACGACTTTTTATCTCAATAGCCATTCTATTATGCGGCATCTGCAGCACTAAAGCCATACCGGCTGACCCTACGCCAAAGAAAGTGATTCAGCCCGACGGCACAAGTCTCACGGTGCTTATGCGGGGCGACGAGCATCGCCATCTGCTGTTCACCGAAGACGGATATCCTCTGTTTTTCAACCTTAAGACCAAAACCTATGAATATGCCAGACTCGACGGCAGCAAGATAACAGGAAGCGGTCTGGCTGCTGCAGACAAGGACATGAGAAAGACAGAAGCCAAGAAATATCTGGCTTCTATAAATATTGACGCATTTAGCCGCGCGACAGCCGGCAACGGAATGAGAAAGGCACCTAAGCGAAGCGACTATCTTATTAGCGACTTCCCCACAATAGGCCGCCAGAAGTCTCTTGTCATACTGATTCAGTTCAGCGATGTCAAGTTCTCGTCTATAGACAACCCTCACCAGTTTTATGACGATATGCTCAACAAGGAAGGCTTCACGTGGAGCAACGGAGCAAACGGCAGTGCACGCGACTTTTATCTGCAAAGCTCTAACAGTCTGTTTGACCCCGACTTCACTGTGGTTGGTCCGGTGACGCTATCAAACAAAGCCACCTACTATGGTTCTGACGACAAAGGACAGGACTTCAGAATGGGCGAAGCTATAAAAGAAGCATGCGAGCTTGTTGACGATGAAGTGGACTTCTCCGAATACGACACCAATGGCGACGGATATGTCGACAACATATATTTCTTCTATGCCGGCGGCGGACAGGCCGACGACCCTAACGGAACAGAACTTATATGGCCCCACTCTGCCATCGTTGAGGAAGCATGGGACATGAAGCTCGTCTACGACGACAAAGTGATAGGCCATTACGCCTGCAGCAACGAGTTGCGCTATAGTGCAGTTGGCGACCTGCAGCCTTCAGGCATAGGAACATTTGTCCATGAATTCGGCCACGTGCTCGGACTTGTTGACCACTACGACACTTCATATGGTTACTTCACCTTCGGGCTCGGAGCCTACGACACCATGGCCTCAGGCTCATACAATAACAACATGCACACGCCGCCGCTCTTCTCTGCGTTTGAGCGTGCCGAACTGGCATGGCTCGACTATGACATACTGGACAACAACGCCGACAGCATAACTATGATTCCAAACCTGGCATCGTCAAACAAGGCTTTCCGTGTGAACGTTCCGGGAAAGGACAACGAGTTTTTCGTGCTTGAGAACCGCATACAAAGCGGATTCGACACATACCTGCCGGGGCAAGGCATGCTTGTATGGCACATAGATCAGGACAAAGACGCATGGGAGAACAACATCGTAAACATAGACCCGCAGCATCAGCGCGTAGATATTGTTGAAGCTGACGGCATTCAGTCGGAAGCGACACGCTCGGGCGACACATTCCCCGGCTTTGCAGGAATAACACAGTATGAACTCACATCGTGGGACGGCGCAAGCCTTGTATCGTTTGATGACGTCACGCTGGACGGCGACACAGCCCAACTGCTGCTTGCCGGAACATCATTCAGCATGCCTGCACCGGCTACAGTAGACGTGACAGACATAGCCGACAGCAGCTTCGTGTTCTCATGGGCGGCTGTCGAACACGCCAAATATTATGAAGTAAGCGTGTATTGCACCGACGGCAACAGCCAGCGCTTGTATATCGGCGACTTTGACCATAAACGTTACACATCGCCTGAGACGATAAAGATTGACGGCCTTGTGCCGCTTACCGACTATGTCGTAGCCGTAAGCGCCGGACTTGGCAGCTATATGTCTGAAGAAAAGAATGCTCCAGTGCAGACTCTCGATCTGGCCTTCGCCAAGCGCAAACCTGCAGGCTTAGCCGCAACAGATGTCACAGAAACGGGATTCAAGGCTAAATGGGAAGCCGTGCGCGATGCAGACGACTATCGTCTGACGGTAATGAAACATGACTATTCCGATGAACTCTCGGCAAAGGGATACGACTTCAGCAACAAGGCAGAAGGCATGCCTGACACATGGACTTCAACGAGCAGCATGTTCTACTCGGTTTCGGGCTACTACGGCGAAAAGGCACCGTCGCTGCGCCTCTCGTCAGACGGCGACTATCTCGTGATTGCATACAACGAAATGCTCATCAGCAACCTTAGTTTCTGGTGCCGCGCAAAGAGCAATACAGAAAAGATATATGTAGAGGCTGACCAGGGCGACGGAGTATGGACCGAGGTGAGTGTCATCAGTCCATCAGTAGACGGAGCCACTGAGCGGGTAAACTTAGACGAGTGCAAGCAGGTGCGCCTGCGCTACGGGCGCACTTCGGGCTTTGTAGTTATCGACGATGTCGTGGCTGAAGGCAAGATGGTAGAGCGCACACCGGTAAGCGGATACGACGGACTGTCTGTAGGCAACGTGCTAAGCTACGACGTAAAAGGGCTGAATCCGGGAGCAACATACAGCTTCATAATACGTGCAGCACAGAACGGCGAACTGAGCATCAGCTCTGACGAATGTGCGCTGACACTGCCCAACAGCACAGGCATAAGTCAGGCTGTGGACGATTCTGCCACAGGCAAGACTGAAGTGTACGACATCAGCGGACGCAGAATGCCTGCAGGAGCGTTGCCTCATGGAGTGTACATCATTAACGGAAAGAAAGTTGTGAAATAAAAAATATTTAGAGTTATGCAAAGACTGTCAACAATAATACTTGCATTGCTGCTCAGCATAGGCGCAATGGCACAGTCAGGAACGGTAAGCATGGGTTTCTGCAACGGTCAGATGGCCGATGAGGGCGACATACAGCTGAACGGCAAAGGATGGGTGTCGTGCGCAACGAAACTGCCGTCATCCGCCCTCGACGCATACAAGGGCAACAGCATTTCGTCTATACGCGCAGCACTGCTTAACCGCATAAACATCGACACGCTGAAGGTATGGATACGCACCGAGCTCGACGGCGACAACATAGCCGAAGGATACATCACACGATCCTCTACTCCGTCCGTGAGCAAGGGATGGAACGAGGTGGAGCTGACCGAGCCGTATGAGATAACCGAGAATGCCGGCGACATATACATCGGCTATTCTTTCCATCAGAGAGCCAACGTAGTGGCAGTTTCTATCGTTGGCGAACCCGTGGCAGGCACATCATATCTCAAGATGGGCGACGCTCAATGGCAGGACATAAGCAACAAGGGCGTTATCAGCATGGAGGCAATAATAACGGGCAGCTCACTGCCTAAGCAAGACCTCGGACTGCTATCTGCCACAATAAGTCCGTGGCCACAGAGCGGAGTGAACGCCCTGAAGGTGAATGCCGCCATACACAACTACGGCATAGAGGCTGTAAACGGATTTACCATAAAATGCACCACAGGCGAAACTGTCTGTCGGACACACATCGACACGCCCATTGGGCCTACGTCAAGTACGTCGTGCTCGTTTGTCATCGATCCGGGCATCTACACCGACAGCCAGGCCAGCTGGAGCATAGAGATTGAGAGCATTGACAACGGTACAGACGAAAACAGCACCAACAACATGGTTGAAGCGGTGTGTACTTATCTGAAAAACGTTCTCATAGAGGAGTTTACGACAGAGAAATGCAGCAACTGTCCGAGAGTGGCAGGCTATCTGCATACGGCAATGAACTCGAGCAACGACTATAGCGACAGGGTGTTCGCCGTGTGCCATCATGCCGGCTACTATACCGACGAGTTTACCCTGCCCTGCGACGAGGAGATGCTCTGGCTGTTCAACAACGGCTCCAGCTGCTATGCTCCGGCTATGATGATAAACAGGCAGCCGTATCATGAAACGGGCAACTCTTCCGGCAGCAAGACCGCCGTTTATCTGCCGCAAAGCCCTGACGACATCACGTCGTATATCAACACCGAGATGGAGCTGACAGCAAATGCTGTTGTAGGCATAACGTATGAATTCAATACCGACTCTACAGCGGTTACGGCAAACGTTACCTGCCTTAAAAACGACAACCTGATATGCGCAATGCCACATCTGACAGTATACCTTACTGAAGACGAGGTTAAAAGTCTTTTTCAGGAAGGATATGAAGGACAATACTATCAGCAGCACGTAATCCGCGGATACAACAGCACATGGGGTGAGCCTGTAGTGTGGGACGGCAATTCGTTTACATACTCATACACCTTCGACATCGACAAGGAGTGGAAGAAGAACAACATGAAGATTGTGGCTGCACTTGCCAACTATAATCCCGACGACGCCACCGACTGTTCCGTGGAAAATTCGGCGGCCATAGACCTGATAAAGAAAGAGACAACGGGAATAAACACTGCTGAAGACAACGGCTGTAACGAACCGGCTGAATATTTCAATCTGTCGGGACAGCGCATAGCCAATCCGCAGCACGGCATATTTATCGTGAAATACAAGAATGGCCATACAAATAAAATTCTCAAATAGCACTATTTTTCTTTGATAATGGTAAAAAAATGGATTTAGAGAAGAAGCCGGGAGCGTGATGTTTCCGGCTTCTTTATTTTTCTCCCTTCAACAGACTAACAGAAATAATTACCGAAAGCATATCTAAGAACGATTTTATGTTCATAAATTCTATATCTAACGCCTAGGCATATAAAACATTCTTCTGCCTTTATAATGGCCTTATCAGAAAGACGAAATAGAAGAATATACCCTGAAAAGCCGGCAAAAGCATACCTTTCATGATGCAAAAGGCATGCTTTTACACTGTAAAAGGTGGCTTTTCATAAAGCGAAAGGTGGCATATTGCAAATGATAATTAGAAGAGCATAATTCGGGCGATAACAGATGTGAGTTTTACCCTAGTCAACTTTAATCATGGAAAAAACTCTTTGAAGTCAGCCAAATTTAGAAAAGGACAGACAAATACATCAATAAAAAAGTTTTTATAAAAAACTCATCACTCGTCACATCTAGCCTTAACTCTCTGTATGACAAGTGATTAAAGCGTGACGAGTTGGAATTTCAACTCGTCACACCATAAGTAACACATTTACAACACTTTACATTGAGATGTGACGAGTGACGAGTTTTCTGCAAAAACTTTTTTATACCGCATTTAGCCAAAACAAGTCCGGGCAAGGAACGGGGTTAAACATCAATCTATGAGCCAAGGAAAATCTACAAAAACATAAATATAGGACTGACAGCGCTCATGGATGCCCGAAGGGCTACACCTTAGTAACCGTGGGTGTGCCACCCACGGACAACCGACCACATTAAAACAAGCACCCGAAGCGGTGCTATTTTATATGAGGTTACTAAAATGTCGCAAAGTAGCACCACTACGGGTGCTTGTAAAATTGCACGTTGTCAGTCCGTGGGTGGCCTTCGCATTGCTACGGCACCCACGGTTACGGAAATGAAGCCCTTCGGGCTATCCCGTCGCATAGCACAAGCCCGATACCGTAATTACACTCATGGTAATCATTCTTGATTTCGTTTATCCATTATCAACATTCAATCAGATATTCTAATCTGCCGGAATAAAGACATGCTGAGCGAGAGGCGACGGCACAAAGATTGGCGCAAAAATTTGACTTTCAAAGAAAAATATGTATTTTTGCATTGGTTAAAAAATTACACTTTGAATTATGGACGTAAAGATAGAAGAGTCGTGGAAACAGCATATTGGCGGTGAGTTTGAAAAGCCTTACTTTGCCAATCTTATCAACTTTGTACACGACGAATACCGCAACCATACGTGCTATCCGCCGGGACGACTTATCTTCAACGCCTTCAACCTGTGCCCGTTCGACAAGGTTAAGGTGGTGATACTCGGACAAGACCCCTACCACGAGCCGCGGCAGGCTGAGGGACTGTGCTTCTCGGTGAGCGACGGAGTGCCGTTTCCGCCCTCGCTTATCAACATATTCAAAGAGATTGAGAACGACCTGGGCACGCCGATGCCGCAGAGCGGAAGCCTTGTGCGCTGGGCACAGCAGGGCGTGCTGCTGCTCAACGCCACGCTGACCGTGCGCGAACATGCTGCCGGAAGTCACCAGCGGCGCGGCTGGGAGGAGTTCACCGACGCTACTATCAGCGCACTGAGCAGAGACCGCGACAACCTGGTGTTCATCCTCTGGGGCGGTTATGCCCGCAGCAAGGCACAGCTCATAGACAACTCGCGCCACTTGATACTGCAGTCTGTCCACCCGTCACCGCTGTCGGCCAACCGCGGCGGATGGTTCGGCAACCACCACTTCAGCCTGACCAACCAGTATCTGCAGCAGCACGGCATGGAGCCGATAAAATGGTAAAAAAACGACATTATATCACAATAGACAACGAATATGGATTTACCGATAATACAGGTGGGCGACGTGCTTGTGTCGCCCGACATTATAACAGAGCAGTTCTGCTGCGACCTCGATGCCTGCAAGGGCGAATGTTGCATTGAAGGCGACGCCGGAGCGCCTGTAACGATGGACGAGATAGGCGGCATTGAGGATTCGCTCGACACGGTGTGGACCGACCTTTCGGCCAACGCGCAGGCCGTGATAGACCAGCAGGGCGTGGCGGACATCGACCCGGAAGGCGAACTCGTAACGAGCATAGTCAACGGCAAGGACTGTGTGTTTACATGCTACGAGAACGGCTGCTGCCTGTGCGCCTTAGAAAAGGCTCACCGCGCCGGCAAGACAGAGTTCTGTAAGCCCATAAGCTGCGCTCTCTACCCTATCCGCGAAAAGAAACTTTCCAACGGCCTGACCGGCCTCAACTATCACCGCTGGAGCATCTGCGAGGCAGCACGCGCCAAAGGCAAGGAACTGGGACTGCCCGTGTATAAATTTCTGAAAGAGCCGCTGACACGCCGTTTCGGCGAGGAGTGGTATGCCGAACTCGAAGCCACCGTTGCCGAGCTGCACAAGGCAGGGATGATATGATAAAGGCCGTAAAAGATATAAACGTCCGTGTTTCTGACATAAGAATCACGGACGTTTTTCATATATAGGCAATAAATGCAGTACGCTCTGCAACGGTATTAACATCAAAGAATGCGTCAACAGCCGATGACATAAAAAACTTTCGGATAACAGAATATAAGGTACATTAAAATAAAAGGCAAAAAGAAGGCCCCGCCGGACAGCAGTTCCGGGCGGGGCCTCACCATAAATAAAAGCCAGACAAATTTACTTCACGATAGTTTTTGAAACCACCTTGCCGTCGGCAGTCTTGCCTGTAACGATGTTGACACCCTTGCGGTAGGTGTTGAGCTTAACACCGTCGGCAGAATAGATGCCTGTAACTGTTATGGCCTGAGCGGCCTCAACGCCGTCGATGCCTACAGTTCCTTCAGATGCCTTTCCGGCCTTGCTCAGTCCGCCATACTCGTTGACAGCCTGAATAAGATATTCATCGCCGTCAGTATAGCTGCAAGATGTGGCAGTGGTGAATCCTTCCACGCTGCCGTTCTTGGTTATAACGTAGCAGATAGCGTAAGGCACGGCATCCCATGTGATGGTCTGCTCAGACTTGCTGATTACCGGAACAGGAGCGTCGCATGCCTCTGTAATAATCTCCGGCTGCCAGTTGTCGTCGCCTGAAAGCACGTTCTTAACAGTGTATTGTGCTGCCTCTTCGTCGGTCAGAGAGTTCTTTGCATATCCCTCCACCTTCTGAGTCTTGTCGTCGTCGGCATAATAGTAGTAATAGCTGCGGCGCTGTGACAGGTCTACGGGGTTGCCTTCGCCGTCAACGGTGTTGTAGTCGGCAAAGATAGCCGGTATTGCACCCATCGTCTCATACCATCCTGTGGCAGGTATGGTAACCTCAGCCTTGGTGTTGATGAACACGGTCTTGGGCTGGTCGTGCCACGGGCGTCCGAGCCATACAGAAGTTTCTGAAGGCACGCCGGGAGCGGTAATCACGTTGTTCATGAACACATAGCCCCACTTAGAGTCGCTGTTGTGCGACGGAGCAACGATGTATCCGCCGTCCTTGCGCACGATGTTGAGCGTGTCGCCGTCGAAATAATAGTCGCCGTTGTTGTAGATAAAGTCTACCGCACCCTCTATGAAGCAGTTCTTGACATAAGCACGGCAGTGAGAGTCGCTCGGTGTGATCCATGTATCCTGATAGCTGTACATGCCGCAGTTGTTGAACACAAGGCGGTCGTTCTTGGTGTTAAGGGCCAGAGCCTGAGGTCCGGCATTCTGCTCAACGCCATAAGAGTTTACGAAGCTTATGCCCTCGAAGTAGAGGTTCTCGGCACGTGCCACGAACGTAGCGCCTACGTCTACGTGCAGCGCATTGTCGCCTCCGCACAGCTTATCGTCGCTGATAGACACCTTGTTACGGTCTTGTCCGATGAAATGGAGATAAGGCTTCGATTCAGGCACATCTACATGCTCCTTGTAAACACCTTCCTTGATGAAGATGAGCCACGGCTTTACGCGTCCCTCGGGAGCTGCGTCTACGGCAGCCTGCACGGTTGTGTAATCGCCGGTTCCGTCCTGTGCAACCACAGCATCGTAAACACGTGCCTCGGGCTGCTTGCGCTCCATTGTTGTGAAGGTGAGACTTACGCCCTCGAAGGCGTTGCCCGTGCGGTCTTCAATGGCTCCGGCAGGCAGTGTGAACGTATAGTCAGTAGAATATTTCAGACCTGTATATTTATATACAACTGTCTTTCCGCTTACGGTAGGAACAATCTCCTCACCGTCGAGAGTTGCCTTTCCGTCGTTGGCGGCAGCCACAACTTTCTCGTTGAACGTAAGTATCACAGAACCGTTGGCCGTAACGTCCTTAGCCTTGTCGGCAGGAAGTGTAGACACCAGTTTGGGCGCCTCGCCGTCGTCAACGATGTTTCTGTCAGCCAGCACGAATATTTCTGCAACGGCAGTTCCGTCGAGATTGCTCTCGCTGCCCACGAGCTCTGAAGTCCAGTCGGGCATGAAGCGTATGTAAACGCGGTCTTGTCCGGCAGCGTCGGCAGGCAGGTCGAACTCGCCTTCAGCCCATGCGCGGTAAGGCAGAGTGTATGTGCCAAACTTAGTGTATGTCTGTCCGTCAATGCTGTATTCGGCATTTACAATGCTGTGAGCGTTGAAATCGTCACCAACGGCAGCCGAAAGCTTGATGTTAGAATATTCTTTTGTAGAGAACGATATCTCGAAATAATATTTCTCGCTGAGATCTCTCCACACGCGTGCGGCATACTTGCCGTTCTGTCCGCCCTTCTCTGATCCGCATGCGAGCCATGAAGAAGTGAGGCCCTCGGCATTACGCAGCGACAGCAGTCCGGCGTTGTCGCTCTCAGCCTTATAGTCGGCAGCGCGCTCCTTAGCAGGAGTATCGCTGTAAAGGTCCCATCCTACGATATAGTCAGCGCAAGAGAATGTGGCAGTAACCTGCTTGTCGCCGTCCATGCTTATCTCACGCACTGCGTCGGTAGAGTTGTCTTCCCAGTTGGTGAATGTCAGAATGCGGTTGTTGAGAACAGTGAGCTTCACGTCGGTTCCTTCCTCATAATAGTGAACGCCGTCAACGACATTGCCCTCAGGACTGAACTGAACGAGGTTGGTGTTGGCTCCGCCTTCAAGTGTGAGGTTGAGCGCATAAACGTTGTTTTTGGTGTAAACGGCAGTGAGCGATGTGTTCTCTGAAATCTCGAATGTATAGGGATTTTCGGTAGAAACCACCTCACCCTTGTCGTTGTTCCACGACTGGAAGTGATATCCGAAGTTCTCTGTGGCAGTAACAGTGATGCTTGTGCCTTCGTCGAACTCTGTTCCTGAAGGATTAGAAGATACGTTGCCGGCACCTTCCATGCCCGACTTAACCGACAGGGTGTATACGGGAACGGCAACAGGAGTGCCCTCAAAGTCGGCAGTGATGCTTACGTTGTTGATGGCGAGCTGCTTGCCTGCGTTGAGGTTATATACATATATGAATATCTCGAGCTTGTCGGTGAGCGTTCCGAGCTGCGACAGGTCGTAGTCGTAGCTTGAGAAAGCCGGGTTTCTTTCAGGATTTACATTCGATGCAATGGCCACTTTCTGGTCGCCGCTTACGGCATAAATGTCCATTGTACCGCCGCTTGTTCCACACTTTGCAGCGTTGAACGTAATCTTTTTAGGTGTGAAATTGATGCCTTTCTTGGGCACAACGGCAAAGCTGATGAACGAGTTTTCGTCCAGAGCGTTGTTGATTTTCTCTGTGGGTTCGAGCTTTGACATCACTTCAGGGTCGCACTTCTGTGTGCCGTTGAGCGTAAGTTTGCTGCCGAGAGTGTAGCCTGTAGACGACAGAGCCTCGGGAACAGAAGCCTCGGCAGAGGTAGGATTAGACGCACCTTCGTTGAAAGGCCATGCCACTGTGGCGTCCTTGGCGCTGATGCCCTGTGAGCTTTCGTCCTTTTCGGCGCTCACAGTGAGCTGCTTCAGGTTCCAGTTGCTCACCAGTCCGTTGCCGGCTATGAGGCGTACTATCACCTTGTCCTTGTTGTTGGCCGACAGCTTCACGGTGTTTTCGTTGTATATCCACCAGTTGGGGGCTGTGGTGCCCTTGCCGGCATCAATCCATGTCTCGCCGCCGTCGGTTGAGAACACGGCCTCGATGGCAGCCTCAGCGTTGCCGCCGTAGCCTATGGCATAGGTAAGAGAGATGTTCTTGTAGCCCTTTGTGGGGAAAGACACCTCATAATATACATTGTGCTGCGAGGCATCGGTGTAGTCGGTGATGTTGTTTGCCTCGCTGTTCTCAATGCGCATCACCTTGTCGCCGTTGCTGTCAGATACCTGCCAGTATCTTGACTCCGACTGTGCCGACAGCATGTAGCTGCCTTGTTCGCCCTCGAATACGTTGGGATAGAAGTAAGGTGCCTGGTCTTTAAACCATGTTGCACTTATCTCTGCCCACTCGTTGCTGTTGGGCACGTAGACTGTCTTGCCGTCTACGTCGGTTTTGTCATAGCCGCTTGCAAATGTCCATTCTGCGAGCTTAGCTTCCGTCTGCGCCAGGGCACCAGTCGGGAAGCACAGCGACGACAGCATGACGAGCAAGCCGCATAAGCTGATCTTTACGCTTTTCATAATTGTTTACTGATTGTTTTAATATAGAATTTTAGTTGTTTCAACCTTTCCGTCGGCATATTCCTTCTTAACGATGTTAAGTCCGGGACGCATGTCCTTGCGCATTGTACCGTCTGTGCCATAATATATTGTGCGCACGGGAGCGGCATTCTGTGTCAGCTCTGAGCTGATGCCTGTGGTAGAGTCGACGGCGATGCCGTGTATCGTTACGTCGCTCAGACAGATGGTCTTGCCTGTTGCGGCATTGTTATACCAGGGATAAACGCGTATGCGGAGAGTTTCTCCCTCGTTGACCGACAGCACCGGCATTGAGCATACATACTGCATGTTGTTGGCAGGCATGCTCTTCATCTCGAAGATGTTTACAGGATTGGCGAAGTTTTCTTCCTTCGAATAGTATATCTTGCAGCACATGCCGTTGCCGCCGCAGCCGCATACGAACATCGACATAGAGTCAACCTTGAGCGTGGTGCCCTTTGCAGGCTGAACGGCAAATTCGATATAGCGGGTTGAAACTTCGTCGATTTCACCGGCAGGCCAGCTTTCGCCCTCGATGACATTGCGCTGTGTCTTGCGTGATGCGTCGAAACCTGTCCACTCGGGCCATGTGGTGTTAGTGTTGGGTGCAGAATATTTCTGAAGCGTCATGCCGCTGTACGACTGTCCGAGAGTGTTCATCGGACCAGTAACCTCGCATTCATCGTCTTTCTCAAGGCGCCAGTATGCCTGAACGGGCACGCCGCCTTCGAGCACGATGCTTGTGCCTGTAACGGGTATGGTGATGGTCTTGTCGCCGCTTGTTACGGTTATTTCTTCGTTAATGGGGCCTTCTTCGGCAAACTCGCAGCGTGCGTAGAACGTGCCGATCATGTTGCCTTCCTTATAGCTCATGCTGATGCTGCCCGAATAGCTCTCGCCGTCGGCAGACACCTGCAGGCTCTTGCTTGCCGTAATGGTTACGTTGCCTTCGGCCGGCTGAAGGTCGAAGCCGCTGATCTGAAACTCCTTTACAACGGTCTGTCCCTTGTAAGCCTCGCCGAGGTCGGCCTTCGACGGATTGACGCTGAGGTCGCTCGTCAGGTTGATATACTCGGTCAGGATGCCCTGCTTCTGCAGGAGCTGTGCGCAGAGGCGCGCAATCAGAGTGGCTCCCATGGCCGAAGTGTGGGTGCTGCCGTCGCCGTCGAAGAGCAGTTCGTTGGCCTTGGCGTCGCCGTAACTTTCGTAGAGTTCCTTCGTTGCGGTGGTCAGGTCGATGTAAGAAACGCCCATTTCATCGGCAACCAAGCGCATCTGATAGGGATAGTCGTATGTATGGTCGTCCTCGCCAACCTTGTTTCCCTCCTTGATGCCCGATGCAGTGAGCAGCGAGAAGTCGTCGCCCAAGTCGTGACGGCCGTTGCGGCGGATGGTGCTGCCCGTGAAATATTTGCGGCAGATGGCGCCTACGAGCACCGGAGTGGCACCGAGGGCGCGTGTCTCTTCAACATATTTGCGCAGATATTCCTTATAGGTTCCGCTGGCAGTGGTGCCGCGATAGTCGGTGGCATCGGCCTTGGCCTGGTCGCCTATGCTCTCGTAGTAGGCTTTAACCTCGTCGCCGTCCATGCCGTCGTTCTTCTCGTCGTTGTGTGCAAACTGTATCAGCACGTAGTCGCCGGGCTGTATCTGCTTCTTGACCGACTCCCAGTAGGCGGCCTCCTCATAGAAACTCTTGCTGCTCGCGCCACTCTTGGCACGGTTGTTCACCGTTACAGCGTCGGTGAAAAACTGCTGGAGCATCTGTCCCCAGCCGCGCGTAACGGTTGTCGACTCGCTGTATGTGGCCATCGTTGAGTCGCCGATGGTGTGCACCTTTATGGCCATCATCGACGTTGATACCAGCATACCGGCTGCTAAAAGCGTAGATTTAAAAAGGTTCATAAGTGTAAGTTATTTTTTAAGGTTATAAATTTCGTAGATAGTTTGACGTAGATTTCGGCGGCAAAGATAGTTCTTATTTACCGATGAAATGGGATAAAAATTGTTTAGAAAGGCGGACTTTTCATCATTTCGGGCCTATAAACGCCTGATTTCGGGCGTATTGTTGGTGTGCGGAAATACTGCTGAGATTATGCGGAAAATGGCGGACGGCATATAACATAACGAGCAAGGGTTTTGTAAAAGGCCACGTTTTACAATGCAAAAGGGCATGTTTTGGCACGCAAAAGGCCGTCTTTTAGAAGGTAAAAGACGGCCTTTTGCAACGCGCTTATTATCAGATAGTTACAGCGGCGATACCAACATAGGCTGAAAACACTGCAAATCAGCCGTGCTGCGTATATTTTTTGCGATAGTCGGACGGCGTCATGCCGGTCTTGGCCTTGAACGTGCGGCCGAAGTATTTCGGGTCGGTAAAGCCTACTGAATATGCAATCTCCGAGAACGACATGCGACTCTCAACTATCAGCCGCTCTGCCCTGAGGATGCGCATGTGGCGCACGAAGTCGATGGGCGACATGCCGAAGAGCGACTTCACCTTGCCGTAGAACACGGTGCGGCTAAGGGCCATGGCCCTGGTTATGTCGTCTATCTTGAGTTCGGGGTCGGATATGCGCGGCTCGAGATAGTCGACAAGACGGCGTGCAAACTCCTTGTCGGCATCGGCAATGCCCGGTGAGTCGGCCTTATATATAAGGTGGCCGTCGCCCGCAGCATTGAGCTTGCTGACGTATGCCTGCTGAAGCTGGCGGCGCTGGCGTATGATGTTGTCGACACGCGACTTCAGGTAAGACACGCTGAAAGGCTTGGTTATATAGTCGTCGATGCCCTCGTTAAGGCCTTCTATGCGGTAGTTGATGGCGGTTCGGGCCGACAGCACCACTATAGGTATGTGGCATGTGTCGGGACATGCCTTTATCTTGCGTATCATGGTCATGCCGTCCATCACGGGCATCATGATGTCGGTGATGATGAAGTCGGGCTGGCGGCTCTGCGCCATCTCGAGTCCTTCCTGCCCGTTGCGTGCCTCAAACACATTGTAGCTCGACGAAAGACTGCTTACAAGGAAGTAGCGCAGCTCTACGTTGTCTTCAACCACGAGCACGGTGATGCGTCCTGAAGCAAAGTCGAGACCACTTACGGTGGCAGCAGACTGCGGCATATTGTCAGAAACGGCCATTTCATCGGAGTTTTGTGGCGCTGCATCCACATCGTCGGCAGCGGCATCGAGCTTCTTCAGGTCGAGCGACTTGTTCACGAGTTCGAGCATGCGCACGGAGTTTTTCTTCACAAATTCGAGATATGTACGGGCCTTGGCCGACAATGGTTCCTCGCTCAGCACCTGACCAACGGGGCCGTCGATGAGCGTCAGAGGGGTGCGCAACTGATGGGATATGCCCGTGAAGAAGCGCAGCTGGCGCTCCTTGAGCCGCTTTTCCATTGCAACATTGCTGCGCAGGCGCCACACATAGAACAGCGAGAATATGACGGAAAGGCCAACAAGCACATACAGGAGCATGGCCCAGCCTGTCTCCCAGAATGTGGGATGAACATATATCTTAAGCTCGCGGGCGTTGTCGGTCCACACGCCGTCGGAGTTGGTGCTCTTCACCACAAGCGTGTACTTTCCTGCGGGGATGTGGCTCAGCGACGCGCTGTGGCTCATGCCCGTGTAGCTCCACTCGCTGTCGAGCTCCTTTATCCTGTAGGCATAGCGTATCAGGCGGTTGCCGTCGTAGTCGAGCGCCGAGAAGTAGACAATGGCGTTGCGCTCGCCTGCCGGAATCTCGAGCACGGTCTTGCCGAGTATTGGCTTTATCTGCTGCTCGCCCTGAAACTGCACACCGCTGAACACTATCATGGGCTTGTAGCGGCTCTTCTTTATCTGACCGGGGCGGAACGACAGGTAACCACCGATGACACCGAGGAAAATCTCGCCTCCACGTGACGACACATAGGGCTGCGCCTCGGTGAAGCCGATGTCTTCTTCCCAGTCGTTAGAGCCATAAATCTCATATTGACCGGTCTTCTGATACAGCTTGTCGAGGCTGCTCTCGCGCACAAGCCACAGATTGCCCGCAGCGTCTTCGACAACAGCCTGTATGGTGCCTTCCTCATGCTCTATGCCCTCAACGCGCCTGAACGGGATGTTGTCGCGAAGCAGACTTGACGCCTGTGCAACCTGAAAGCCGCCGCCCATGGTGGTGGCATATATCCGACCTGACGACCTGCTGACATAAGTGTTGAGCACATCGGAGGCAAGCAGCGACGTGGTGTCGCCCTGAATGTGCGTCGTATAGTAATATCGCATCGACGAAAACTTGTCAACACGATGCGACATGGTAACAATGCCGCCGAACGTTGACGCCACCATTATTCCGCCGGGGGCAGCCGATATGCGGCGCATGCGGTTGTAAGCCTTGTCCTTGAAGGGCGTCATCACGTTGTTGCCGTTGATGAATGCCATGCTGCCGCCTGGCTTCATGGCTGCAATGTTGATGCCTCCTCCATAAGTGGCCACCCACATACGGCCGGCGTCGTCTTCGCAGAAGTCGTATATGCTGTCGCAACTCAGCGACCATTTGTCGGTGTAGCTCCTGGCATAATGCGCCAATCCGTTTCCGCCACGGCCTCCATACAGCACATATATGCCGCGACCCTTGGTGCCAATCCACACATTGCCGTAGCGGTCTTCGCGCAGAGCGTACACGCCCTCGTCGGTAAGACGCACCGGCACACCGGTCAGCCGGCCGTCGGGCGAGAGATACATCATCCTGCGGCTTACGGCATCGGTAACGGTTACATAGCCGTTGTGCATGCCTGTCCATATCCGTCCGCTGCGGTCTTTCATCACCGAGCGCACGTCGGCATCGCGCACCGTGGGCGTAAACTTGAAGCGATAATAGTTAAAATTAACAAGCGTAAGATTATGATTGCCCGTAAACCAAAGGTTGTTCTGCGCGTCCTTCTTATATTTCAGGATGTAGCTTACGGGCAGACGGTTGCTGTTTTCGGCATTAAGATTGTAAGGAACGAGACATCCGCGGGCTTCATCATAATAAGAGAATACGCCGCCGTTGGGTATCACCCACACCGTGTGGTTGTCGTCTTCATGAAAAACAGGATAACGGCTCGTGGTGCCCATCCATCCGTCTGCTTCCGACTGAAGCCATCGAACGCTGCTTCCGTCTGGCGAAACAAGACTAACACCCGGTCCTGAAGAAAATGCCCAGGCACGGCCCCGACTGTCGGTAAACACCTTCTTCACATCGGCAGACGGCTGCGAAGGATGCTGAACGGACACAACACGAAAACCTGACGTGCGAGTGCTGAACACGAGCAGCCCCTTGTCACAGGCCAAGGCAAGCTTGTCGGAACCGAAGCGGAACATGCCGTTTATCTTTGTTACCGGTGCAGGAACGCTGATCATGCGCAGCCGGTCGGAATAAACACCGAAGCGGCCGTCGCGCGATGCGAAATAGACATTGCGCCCCACATGGCACATATACTCAAACTTGAAAGGAAGAAGCACCTTGCTGCCGTAAAGCCCTACGCCGTTGTCGGCAAACACCCACTCGCGCCCGTTTCCGTCTGCCATTACTTTTCGTATAGGTCCCCGATATATCGTCTTGCGCGTGTCGATAAGACTTACGCCGCCGTGGCTCTTTATCTTGCCCTCATCTATGCGCAAGTTAATGTTGCCGTCGCCAAGTACCCATGCATGGCCGTTGGGCAGCGATATAATGTTGCGCACCGGAAACTTATGTCTGACAGTGTTGCCGACAAGCACGTCGAGGTCAATATAGCGGCATGTTGTACAGTCGAACAGATAGGCCTTGCCGTCATAGGTGGAACACCAGATGTCGCCGCAGGAGTTTGGACGGATAAACTTAAGGCGGTTGGAAGTAAGCACCTGGCCCGCACCGAAGTGCTCGCGGAAGCGGCTGAACTTATAGCCGTCGTAATTACATAGTCCGTTCCATGTTGAAACCCACATCATGCCATCGTCCGAAAGCCCAAACTCCGATATGTTGTTGGCAGGAAGTCCGTCGTCTATGGTAAACGTCCTGACCTTGCAGTATGGCTGCGAAAAACAAGACGAAGCCGTGGCCACAAGCAAGAATGAGGCCGCAAGAACATAAGTAATGATAGGTTTTAAGTAGATTTTCAACATATTCGAATTAAGAAACAAGCGCTGCAGGCAAGTAGGACAAAGCCATGAAGGCGGCCGTCGGCCGCCTGTCCATTACGACTTACGGTAGGACATGGGCAACATGCCGACATGCTCCTTGAAATATTTTCCCATGAACGACTGGTTCGGGAAGCACATGTCCTGCGATATCTCCTTTATGCTCTTTGTCGTGTTCTTCAGCAAGACACGCAGCTCCATCACAACGTAGTTGTCTATCCAGTCGTTAGGAGTGCGGCGGCTCACCATCTTCACGGTCTCTGAAAGATACTTGGCTGTTATGCACATCTCATGGGCATACCATCCCACTCTTCTCTCCGAGCGGTAGTTCTGCTCTACCAGACGGATAAAGTCAGAGAATATGGCTTCGGCACGCGTGGGCTTCTTGTCAGACCTGAGCTGTATTCTGTATATGGCATTGCTAAGGTCGTAAATCATGGCAGATATGAGCATCCTGACCACATCACGGCGGAAAGGCCTGCTGCCGTCGTCAACCCTATTCTTTATCATTGTGAAATAGTCGACCACATCTTTAACCTCGTCGGGCTGAAGCATGAAGACAGGATGACTGCGCGAGAAGAGAAACAGAGAAGACAGCTCATGAAAGCCCTTAACAATCTCATGAAAGAAATCGTAAGACATCATGATGGCTATTCCCTCAACATCGTCGCTCCTCTGATAGTTGTCAACAACCTGACCTTCGTGTATAATCATGGCCTCACCTGCATGCACACACTGTTCTACGGTGTCGGCAGTATAGCGGAAGCTGCCCTGCAGGCACAGTCCGATAATCAATCCCATGTTGCGGCTCGGCTCACACGGGACCGGCAATTTTCCAAAATTGTCGAACAATATAATATCATCGTCAATACGGCTGAAGTTATATTCCTTTGCAACCGAAAACGTTGAAACAGATATTAATCCCTTTTGTCCCATTTTTCCAAAATTTTGTCTTGCAAAGATAACAAAATATCAGCCACCATCAAATTAAAATCAAAAAATAATCATTGTATCGACAAGGTTTATTTTTTCCATAACATAAGGTGTCAACACCCTTTGCCAAAACCTTACCGGGCATTACACAGATAAAAAATCTTGACATGGTCATACATCACAAGGAAACTGACATGAGAAGCCAAAGCAACAACTCACAAACCGACGGCTTCACAAAAAAATTATATTCAAAAAAATATAGCAAATGCCCTTCAAGGCACAGCGTGAAAAAGGCAACATATAGAATAAAGGCATGCAAAATAATGTAAATCTTTCTATTTTAAAGCATGAATTATCACCATACAATTATATACAAAAGTCGATATTTTATATATAAACCACCAAACACGCCTGCGATATGTTAAATAGCATTTATATATATTCATCTTTGGCATCACTTTTGCTTGCCCCATACATGCCCGTGATTAATGTATTGTTAACACTTATTTGCGCCTCCTGCATATTATTACCATCTAAAAATATCTTTATTTTTGTATCATCAAAAATACTAATTCAATCATTTTGTTTTTATTTTACGCTATATATCGTCTAGATATCATAAAATCACCACATCTTATAAATTAAGCATATTTATTAAAATAATTTAATTTTATCATATTTATCACAAATAACCATTACTTTTATGAAATAATTTTGTATCATTGCAAACAGAAACTAAGAGCAGCACATAAGTTTTATATTCTTGTTGCTGCAAATCTATGCAAATTAAAAACCAACTAAAGTGCTTATGAAAAAATTACTACTTTTAGCAGCAATGGCAAGTTTAGCTTGCGGTGCATCAGCCCAAGAAGAGGCAACCCTTTACAACTTTAACGATGCAGTTTTCATAATCGAAGGCTATGAAACACCGGTTTGCGGTGTATTTAATCACGTGTCAAACAATGGCAAATATGCCGTTGGCGTGGACGATTTGATTTCGATGACGAGCTACTACTGGAAT
>NZ_HF986862.1:40203-120405 GCF_000431195.1 Prevotella sp. CAG:255
ACTGGAATGCCGACGCACCAGACGTCATCAATATGGCCTGGGATTATTCCAGAGGATATTCAACTCTTAACGACGTAACCAACGACGGACTTATGGCAGGTAGCGTTGACTCGCTGCTGACAGGTGAGACTTATGTAAGACAATGGCCTGCAACATTTACGCCTGACGGAGGATGGAAACTATTGCCTGTACCTGAGAATTATTCTTCTGACCAGTCGAACGAGTTCAGCGCAACGCGCACACTCAACTGCGTACGCGCCGTTTCATCTGACGGAAAATATATGGCCGGACAGGTTTATGTATCAACAGGAGAGATTGACGAAGACTTCGGCATTGAGAAAGTCTATTTGCTGCCTGTCGTATGGGAGAACAACGAAATAAAGAAGGTTTATGACGACCTCGGAATAAACACCTTCTATGTGTACGGCATCAGTGAAGACGGCAACACCGTTGTAGGTGTCAATACTGCTGAAAACGGCGGACAGAATCCTGCATACATCAAAGACGGCAAGCTATACAACGTGTTCAGCTGCGACGACCCTGAAACAAATACATTCAACGGAGGAATACTTTGCAGCATCGACGCAGAAGGAAACATGTACGGCTACTTCCTTGATGAAAATGACACTTATAAATATTTCAGCGTAAAGGCCGACGGCAGCATCGTATATTTCGACCAGCTGGTTACTTGCGCAGGAGGCGGATATAAATTCGGTCCGTCTGTTGCCTATGACGAGAACGGCGAGGCACAAGCAGTTCCGGCAGGCGGTATGTATTCACTTCTCGACTGCAGCACTGACGGAAAGGTTCTTGCCGGCGGCGAGACAATAGACCTTGGTTTCGGTGTTGTAAACTGCCCCGCTATGATCGTTTCAAAAGGTGCTACCGGCATATCTAAGCCTGAGGCTGTAAAGAGCGATGTAAGCATCGACTACCGCAAGGGCGGAACACTGTACGTAAACGGCGAATACAACAGCGCTGAAATATATGGCGTTGGCGGCAACCTCGTAATGAAAGGCGGCCAGGGAGAAGCATTCAACCTGTCATCTCTGCCTTCAGGCACTTATGTTGTAAAGGTTTCTTACAACGGCGGTTCTAAGACATTCAAGGTGTTACGCTAAAACAGCACCAACATCAGGCTGATATAATGTCGGCTGAAAATCATTTTGACATAATGTGACAGGCAGTGCGTCCTGTCACATTTTCAGTTTTGTCTGCAAGTTAATTCACAATGAACATTTATGCATAATTATATTTTATCGTCAGCAACGCGCTACGTCAGCAAGATTATCTTAACGCTGGCACTGATGCTGGCTGCTACACAAACGATATATGCCGACAGCATGAAGCTGGGCTACTGCGAGGGCAACGCCGTGTCTTTCTACCCCGCCACCAAAGAATCTCCGGCTGGCGGCTCGGCGGTATTCTTTCCCGAAACGCTTATGCAGGCATATAGCGGCACGGACATCGTATCGTTCCACATTTGGTCAAGCATCATGGAGCCTTCTACCGTACACTTCGCCATCAGGAGCAGCCTTGACGGTGGCGAGGCACTTTATGAGCAGACGGCCACCCTTGAAAAATACGGATGGAACGAGGTGCGCCTTGACAAGCCGTTCAGGATAGACGGCAAGGCGTTTTATATGTCTTATCTCGTAGAAGGCATACTGAACATTCCGTATGCCCAGAGCCTTGTGGACGGCGAAGAATATATCTGCACCGACGGCTCTGAATGGAAGCCGAGCGTAGAGGGATTCAGCGCAGCGTTTTATGCCACAGTAGAGAGCGACAATCTGCCGCGCTGCAACGTCAGTCTAGGCAACATTGTCATGCCGGGATACGCCCGGCTGGGCGAGCCGCTGGCCTTCTCGGGCGACTTTATCAATCTTGGTTCCGTGCCGGTTGAGAGCCTCACGTTCACCTATCACGTTGGCGACAGCCTGGCCACAGAGACGGTAAGCGTGACGGAAGTGAAGCCGCGCGGCACAGGCACCTTCGAGATGAACGGACTGCGCATCCTGTCTGAAGGCGAGCCACAGGTAAGCGTAGAAATATCGGCTGTAAACGGCGAGACCGACTTCGACCCGTCTGACAACACATCGCGCACGAAACAGGTGCTCTGCCGCTCCGTAATGCCGCAGCGCAAGGTGCTGCTCGAGGTGTTCTCTACGGAACGCTGCACCAACTGTCCTACCGTTCACAAGCAGATTTCTGCCGTTGCCGACACATGCGAAAGAATCATAGAGCTAGGCCATCATGCCGGTTTCTACGAGGACAACTATACCATAGCAGCAAGCAAGGAGTATGAGTGGTTCTACAAAGAAGGCAGACTCTACGCTCCTGCAGTGATGCTCGACCGCACGGAGATGTCGGACAATTATCCCGACATTTATTCTGACGGAGTGCCTGTGGTGAGCGTTGGTGCATCAAAGCTAAAGACTCTCTATGCCGAACAGAGCTGCGCACCGGCATTCGTATCAGTGGAACCTACGGTGAAAACCGACGAAAACGGCAACATACTCATACATGTTGAGGGTGAGCAGCTTATAGACACTGACGTAGAATCGCCACGCCTGTTTGTCTTTGTTTCTGAAGACAGCGTCTACTCTACCAACCAAAGCGGTGCATCCGGCGGATATTACCATCGCCACATGGCAAGACAGAGCGTAACGCCGACATGGGGAGAGCCTATTGACATAAAAAGCTATACAGCCGACTATACCGTTCCGGTGCAGACCGGATGGGATGCGGCCAGATTAAGTGTGGTGGCGTTTGTGGCCAACTATGATGCTGAAGACAAGAACAACTGCCGCGTGCTCAACGCAGAAGAGGCAAAGGTGCCTTATGAGGGCGTTGCAGGAATAGAAAACGCCGTTGCTAAGCCCATGCACGTGTCATGGGACGGCAGCACACTCATGGTAAAAGACGGATTCAGCCGCCTCACCGTATGTGACATGTCGGGCCGTCAGGTCTACTCTGCCACAGCAGACGACACTGCCGACCTCGGTTTCCTCGACCGCGGATATTACATTGCCACAATCATATGCGGCAACGGACAGAAGGTGATGAAGCTTATGGCCGACTGATTATGTTATGACGAATAACAAAATCAACGAAGACAAGCAGTCTCGCCACAGCGGATATAATCCCGCAGCAGGCAGCATCTCTATGTCGGACATCATGCAACTATCCTGATGTAATAGTTGGCGTGCCAGATGCATCTACAGAGGAATGTCGCCAGTATGGTGCGTGAGCATGTTAAACAACAAGATAAATGGCACACTTTGCAGATGCGATTATCGCGGTCGCCAACTTAACACTACAAACCACACACATCAAACATATATGCCGCCATGCGCAACAAGCCGGACCGATGCCGGTTCGACAGCGCAGGGCGGCATTTCTTTTTCACTATTTTACAATGCCGATAATGCAAGCCATAATACAGCCAGTGGGCAATGTTGCATGAAAGCATCATTGAACATCTATGACGCAGGCAGAAACAAGTTTATTGCAAGAATTTCTCACACGGTATATGCACCGCAAAAGAAACATAGCTTCAAACGGCCGAAAATTCGAAAGGGAAACATGTCTTTTTAATTAACAAACAATCATCTGAACAGCGATTAAAACATAAACCGAAAGCAAAACACAACGTATTGGTTTCAAATCATTAACCTATTGTTTTCGGGTCGTAACTCGGCCACTTTTGCATCAAAAGTGGCCGAGTTTTTATGTCTAAACCAGTGGTTTGTTTGTCGGCAACAAGACATCTATACGGCAGCAACAGCGCTGACGAGCTACAGAACGGCTTTAATTCAGCAATGCAACCCCTTTCATGATGCTGCTGCCGACATACACTCAGGCTGCATCACTTCAGCAAAGAGCGGCATTTCTTCAGCGATATGATAAACCATATGCAGGCTGCCAGATGCAGCAGTATGGGCATCTCAACCGGAAGTATGGTGGCAAAGAATGCCATTTGGGCTTCGGTTATGGCCTTTGTCTGGCGCATGTCCAGATCGCGCTCTATCACATATGAATAATATCTGCCAAGAAGACGGAGCGGAGCGTTAAGCATACTGGTTGCCTTTTTTATCATTGAATTAATCTTGCCGCATGCAGTGCCGGCTTGTTCCAGTGTTATCTGCTTTTCCATAATCGTATGTTTTAAGTGTTTTTTGTTTCGTTGTAAATATTGTTTATATATATGTGCCACGCTTTGGTGTGGCTTTCCGTGTGCAAAATAAATGCTTGTTTGTGCACAATAAGTTCAAACTCGGGCCGTTATCTGTTAAATAAGCGTAAAATCTGCACCTAATGAACGGCACATGGCTGTCTGCCAACTGCACATGACGGCCTAGCCACATGGCTGCGGAACATGGCTTATAACAATAAACTGAAAATAAATATGCTTAAAAGTTCGCTGAACAAAGGATTGATTGAGGCCGGATGCGACGAGGCCGGGCGCGGATGCCTGGCCGGAAGTGTGTATGCGGCGGCCGTTATTCTGCCCGAAGACTACAGGAACGACGACCTTAACGACTCGAAGCAGCTTACGCCGCACAGGCGCTACGAGCTGCGCAGGATAATAGAGCGCGACGCCGTGGCATGGGCCGTGGGCGTGGTTACACCTGAGGAGATAGACAAGATTAACATACTTAATGCCAGCATCCTGGCCATGCACAGGGCGCTTGACGGACTGAAGGTGCGCCCGGAGGCCATCATCGTAGACGGCAACCGCTTTAAGCCTTACAACTTCATACCCTACACCACGGTGGTAAAGGGCGACGGCAAGTTTATGTCGATAGCGGCGGCAAGCATCCTGGCAAAGACTTACCGTGACGACTACATGGACCGCCTGGCTGAGGAATATCCGCAGTATGACTGGATATCAAACAAAGGTTATCCCACGAAGAAGCACCGCCAGGCCATTGCCGAGCACGGCATTACGCCATATCACCGCAAGACGTTCAGACTGCTTTAGCCAAACGTCTGAGTAGACCATCAGCATCTGAAGCGCAGGACAAAGCAGACAATGGCACAAGATGAAAGCGGCAAAAGCCATTTATGCACGTTCTGACGGCTTATGACGTATGTAAGGGCCAAAGACACGCACCGGCAGGCAACAACGCTTATGCCGCAAATTATCACGTTAATAAAGAATCTATGCGACACGACAAACTCGAACGCGAACTGTATCTGCTGCAGCTGCTCACCGAAAACCGCACATACACCATTGAGCGGCTGTGCGAGAAGCTCGGCATATCGCGCCGCAACCTGTATTACTATCTTGAGTTTTTCCGCGACAGCGGATTTAAGGTATACAAGCACGGCAACTGCTACAGTATCGACCGCAATTCGCCTTTCTTCAACCGCCTGATAGAACGGATATCCATAACGGAAGAGGAGGCGGTGATGATAAGGCGCCTGCTGGACAAGGCCGGACAAGGCGACGTGCTGGCAGACAACCTCAGGAAGAAGCTTGAGCGCTTCTACGACTTCGACATCATAAACAACGACGAGCTGCGAGAGCAGAAGGTGTACAACATCGGCGTATTGTATGATGCCATAAAGCTGCAGCGTCAGGTGGTGATACATGGCTATGCATCGCCTCACAGCCGCACCACAAAAGACAGGCTCGTTGAGCCGTTCCTGCTGATGAACAACAATAATGAGGTGCGCTGCTATGAGCCGTCGTCGAAGCTTAACAAGACCTTCAAAGTGAGCCGCATGCAGGAGGTGGAGCTGCTCGATACGGAGTGGGCATACAAAGACCGCCATCAGCAGATGTACACCGACGTATTTATGTTCAGCGGTGAAAAGATGGTGCCCGTAAGCATGCTGCTGGGCCAGTTGTCTTACAACGTGTTCCGCGAAGAATATCCCGCGGCAGAGGCCAACATGACCACGTGCAGCGACGGACGCCACAGGCTTGATTTGCCGGTGTGCAGCTATGCAGGCATAGGACGCTTTGTGCTTGGCCTGTTCGACGACATTGAGGTGCTTGGCGATGAAGGTTTCATATCATATCTGCAGCAGAAAGTGGCAGCCATGGCTTCGTCATACACCCATAAGGAGCAATAAGCCAGGCTGCATCAATGCGAGTCAATTTACATATAGGCGCCCTGCCCCGTCCGCTGTTTATCACCAACTGTTTCAGACAGCAACTTTAAAATCATTAAGTTTCTTGCATACGTCAGCTTTCAGTAGCCATACTTCATGACGGATGAAAGCTGAGGGACGGCGGAACACATCAGCGTGATGCACATAAGATGAAGTAGGTATATAATGCATTATTTGAAATTCATCCTTTTTTGCTATTTCTGCCATCTAAATATCATAATTTATTACTTTTATAGCGACAAACAATTAAAATGTATAAATTATGGAAAGAAAAACTATCAAAGAAGTCTATCTCGCATGGCGTGAGATGAAAGTAAGGCTCGTCAAGGAATCGACGTTTGCCACTTATGTAACCAATGCCGAGAAGCACATTTTGCCGGTGCTTGGCGACATGCACTCGGTAAAAGAGAGCAACGTTCAGCAGTTTGTTCTTGACAAACTGAAGGCAGGCTTAAGCCAGCGCACAGTAAGAGACATACTGCTCGTGCTGAAGATGATTGTGGCCTATGGGACACGGCAAGGATGGCTCGAACATTGCGAATGGGACATCAAGTTCCCGACAACAGCAGAGAGACACGAGTTTCAGGTTCTTACTATTAACGAACAGCGAAAGCTTATGACATTTCTGAAATCACATTTCTCGTTCAAGAACCTTGGTCTGTATATCTGTCTTTGCACCGGACTGCGCATCGGAGAAATCTGCGCGCTTAAATGGAGCGACATATCCGTAAAGACTCAGACCATCTGCATACGCCGCACCATTGAGCGGGTTTATGTCATAGAAGACGGACATAAATACACAAAGCTCATTATAAGCACGCCAAAGTCAGCCAGCTCAATACGCGACATACCCATAAGCGGCGATTTACTACGGCTGCTGAAGCCGATTATTGGTCTTGTCAACAGCACATACTTCGTATTAACTAACACCGAAAAGCCGCTTGAGCCACGAATTTACCGTCACTACTATAAACGCTTCATGAGCAAGCTGAACTTGCCCGCAATGAAGTTCCACGGTCTGAGACATACCTTTGCTACACGATGTATAGAGAGCAACTGCGACTACAAGACTGTAAGTTCAATTCTCGGACACTCTAGCGTAAGCACGACGCTTAATCTGTATGTCCACCCGGACATGGGCCAAAAGCGCAAATGCATTGACAAGATGCTAAAGTCTGTAAGATAATTCTTGACGCATCAGCAAAGACCGATGCCAACAGACCCAACGTACAGAACTGATTAGTATGTCAAGCGTACAGTCTGAATCCCAAAGGATTACTAGAATATTATTAAACCCCTAAATTTATTGATTTCATAATTTGCCTTGGTAGACTGATTATCACGGCCGCTAACATTAAGCCAAATCTAATATGTGTTAAATTAAATATAATAGTAAATTCTTATATTTAACATGCGTCAGCAAAAATATTTTTTCCTTCTCATAAATAAGTTTTTATGAGGAGAGACTGTCGTCTGTCCCATCTGAAAGGGCGAATCAAGAGGCGAAAAAGCACATATCTGATGAGATACAAATACTAAAAACAGACAAATTCTTAACATTTATAGCACTATATTTCTCGCTCATCTGAGAACATTTTATCCCGAATGACAATACTTGTATTATTATAATTATATCAAAAAACAAGAGGCCCTGCCTCGACACATTGGTCAGGCAAGGCCTTTCTTGTTATTTAATGATGTCTGTAGTATTGTCAAGTCTTACAGTGAAGAACTTGACTCACAGCATTCATCACATTATTTCTTGATAGTCAGTCCTCTGTTGCTGAAGAACTTAGAGTCATAGCTTCTGTCAACTTTAGCATTGAGCACTTTCTTAACACCCTTGACAGCCTTATAACTCTTAACACCTTTCTTAGCAGCCGGCATCTTAACCATTGAAGGAGCACCGCTCTGTGACGGAGTGAATGTTTCTGTTGCACCACCCATCCAGCCTTGCTGGCCGTTCATGTTAACATAATACATCATACCGAATGCGAAGATACCTTCCTCAGCATAGAAGCTGAACGGATAGTTAGGATTATCAGCGAACATGTCGTTAGCGTTTACAACAAGCACATTACCGTAACCTGTCTGAGAGTCTACGCCTGTATCGATGACATCGAATGAGATGATACCTCTATCGTCGAGAGTGAATTCAAGGCTACCTTCCTGTGTCAGCCAAGGCTCAAGTTTGTAGTGAGTCTGGTCGTTGCCGTCAACATAGAGAGTTGTTGAATATGTTCCGTCACCGAACGGGTTACCTACCGGCTGACCGCCCTCGTCAGTGATGAAGTTCGGGAAGTAGTTCTGGTCGTATGTACCAGATGTTACAGGCTGCCAGTTAGCTGTACCTGAACCGCCACCAGTGCTGAATGTGAATGTAGTAGCAGAGTTGCTTCTCATGTTGCCTTCAGCATCGAATGTAACGATAACCATTGTATACTTACCACCTTCTGCTATCTGGATGCTTACATCACCGCTTTCAGTGATACCGTTTGCCTCGATAGAACCGTCAGCGATAGCTTCAACAATAGCATTGATATCGTCACCGTCAGCAGCCAATACATATTTTGCGTTAGCTACATCCTCACCAAGAGTGATAGTACCCTCAGCGTAGTTGTTGCCTGCAACGTCAGTGAAGCGGCCTGTGTATGTGAACGAAGAAGAGTAGTCAGTAAACTCGCTGCCCGGCAGAGCAATTGCCCAACCTGTTGTGTCAAGATAGCCAAGCGGAGTGAATGAATCGTCGAAGTTTACATAAATGCTCTGTGTAGGCAGAGTGATCATACCGTCTTTCAGAGTTCCGAAGAGACCCGGCTCGCTTGCTTTGATATCCTCAAGGCTGTTGCCCTGCTTGATAGCCTCGTCAACGATACTGAATACGTGCATTACACCATATCCCTGAGAAGCCATACCGTCGTCTGTACCAGGATAGAAGTCGCCTGTTACATAAACGAAGTTAGGATCTGTTGCATTGATAACTACGCTTGTGTTCTCCTTGTTAGCCCATGCCATCATACCTGTAGCAACATAAGTGTTATAGAATGTTGTGCCAGGTCCGTAAGGAGTTACGATACGATAGTAACCCGGTTTCAGGATGTTCTCCTGAATCTCTACGTTGTAAGTCAGCTGCTCTGCACCATAGAAGCCAGGGTAGATTGCATCGCGATAAAGACCTGTACCGACTGATGTCCACTCAGACAGTCCGATAGAGAATGTATAAGATGAACTTCCGTAAGGAGTTGTATAGTTAGCATCTGCAATGGCTACAGTAACATCATCAAAGTGACCCATCTGTATTGTCTGAGGATCGTAAGTAACAGTCAGATATGCTACAGAGTCGCCGTCAGCAAAAGTTACAGAAGAAGGAACACTAACTGCACAGTTTTCAGATGTAGTTACATTGAAGTTTACAGTGAGCTCACCGGTACGCTGGATGCGGTTTACCGGTATTTTCACCTCACTGGCATTAGGATCGAGGTTCACGGTTGAAGAAAGCGCATTGCTGAAATACACCTGCTCTCCTTCGATCGTTGCTCCTGTGTACTCAAACTCTTCGGTACATGAGCCCAGCACGAGTGCCAGTGCCGAAAAGAGGAGCATCATGGAATGTTTGAATATCTTGTTCATGATATTTTCTGTTTTATTATTACTTATTTATTAATTTATTTAGCATAAGGCTTATCTGCGAGTGTCGGGTTGTTGTATCCAGTTACTCCGCTGTTGTTCATTTCCTCCAAACGACTTATCTGCCAGTTCATCCATGAAGGACGAGTTGTTGTGTTCCACAGATAAGGTGCTGTATGGTTGGTTCCGGTGTAGTCCTTTGTAACAGTCTTGTTCAGACGCTTAACATCATAGAAATACTGACCTTCACCCCAAAGTTCAACAGCCTTCTGGAATACGATTTCGTCGATAACATCAGCAGCGCGGCATGTGTAGTTCGGGTTGCGGTGACGCTTCATGAATGACTCAAGAAGCTCCTTGCCTCTAGCCTGGTCGCTGTGTGCAGCAGCTTCAGCCTCGATGAAGTACATTTCCTCAATACGCATGAACGGAACACCTACAACGTTACCTACAGTGTAGTCATTGATGCTACCACCGCCCGGACGGAACTTCAATGAAGCATATCCAGGAAGCTGAGCTCCAACCTCAGCGCTGATAAACTGGTTCTTGCCTTCGAGAGATGTTCCTTCTGGAGCCTTCCACAGGAGTTTACGCCAGTCGCCGTCGCTGATACGGTTATACATGTTAGCGTCAATCTGAACATAGCAACCGAGCTGTGTACCAGTGTAACCATATCTGATTTCGTTACACATGTTTGCTGTCCAGCAGTAAAGGTTGTTAACGTAACCTGTGTAGTACTGTGTACCCCACATCCACTGGCTCAGGTCGTTGAAACCAGATGTTGTGTTAAGAGCCTGTGCCTGTGTTACAGGTGCAGATGTTGAGTTGTCGATAGCCAGACGTGCATACTTCTCAGCGTTAGGATAATCCTCAAGCCACATATAGCAACGTGCCATCAAACCATAGATACAGTCGAGATGAGGCATTGTCTTGCTTGCGTCGTCAAGATAGCCTATCATGCTTGCAGCCTTCTGAAGGTCGCCAAGGATGAAGGCAGCCATATCTGCTTTATTTGCACGAGGATTGTTCTGCCACTGCTCCTCTGTCATGCCTTCCTTAACGATAGGCACAGTAAGACCCGTGATGTCATTTCCTTCGGGGCTGACACCCTGAGTGATGTCGTTGGGCAACCACTCATACTCGCGTGCCATATCTATATAAAGCATTGCACGATAAGCCAGAGCTGCAGCATAGTAACCCTTGTTGGCATCGCTGGCAAGAGTATCAATCTTTTCAATAGCGTTAGTAGCAGCGCTAGCATACTGTGTCTGATAATACCACAAGAACTGGTTTACCATATACTCACGTGACACATAGGTATCACCAAGCCAGTTAAGGAACAGACATCCGTTGGCATTATCACCATAAGCAAGTTCACCTGACTGAATGTCACGGATTATCATCAATGCAGGATAGCCGAAACTTGCGGGGAATTGAGTTGTATTCCAAATATTTGTAGCGTATGAGTTAAGACCGCTAACCAATGACGCCACAGCTGATTCAGAGCCCGTAACCTGACCGTCAGACGCTCCGTCTGTGGGCTCAACCTCGTCGATACAGCTTGTGAATGACATTGAAGTCATCAGAGTTAAAGCTGCACCAAGGCATATTGTCATGAATCTTTTCATAATGTTCAATTTGTTTTTTAATGTTTTTAGAATGTTACAGAAATACCACCTGAAATTGTGCGCATTGCAGAGTAATATGCAGAAGAAGCACCACCAGTAATGCTCTGGCGTGGGTCAAGTCCCTGACGCTTAGACCACAACCACAAGTTTGTAGCTGTAAGGTAAACACGAAGCTTGCCGATACCTACCTTGCTTGTCATCTTTGTCGGGAATGTATAACCAAAGTTGAGGTTCTGCAGGCTCAGGTAAGAAGCACCGATCAGGAAGCGATCTGAAGTGGTTGTTGTACTTGTATCGTCGATAATCAGCTTAGGTATGTTTGTATTAGGATTCTCTTCTGTCCAAGAGTTCAGCAAGTCAGCGTGGATAGCGCTACCTCTACCGCTGCTGGTGATACCCATCATGCCGGCATAGTCTGAATCGTAAATCTGACCGCCAAGCTGATAGTTGAAGTCAACAGCAAGGTCGAAGCCTTTGTAAGAGAAGCGTGTTCCGAAACCTCCGTATGCCCATGGAAGAGCTGTACCACAGAGATAGTATGTAGCTTCACCCGGAGTTGTTGTTGTCTCACGGCCAATTATGTTTCCGTTTTCATCCAGCTTGTCTTTATAGAACATAGACTTACCGTTCTCGTCAACACCTGCATATTTAGGCATGTAGAATGTATAGAGTGACTCGCCTTCACCATAGAAGTAGCTACCGCTTGCATAACCTTCAGAACCCTCAACAGTCTGAGTCTTGTTCTTATCAGCGATAGATGTGATTTCGTTCTTGTAAGCAGTGAAGTTAAGGTTGAGTCCCCACTCGAAGTCCTTTGTACGGATCAGAGTTCCGTCGAGTTCTACTTCAGCACCCATGTTCTGCATGTTACCTACGTTGTCATAGTATCCGCTCCAGCCTGAAGAAGCAGGAAGTGCGAAGAATGCCAACATATCGCTTGTACGACGATAGAAGTACTCGATGCTACCGGCAAGACGTCCGCGGAAGAATGAGAATTCGAAACCTGTATTGAAGTTACCGTTCTTTTCCCAAGTAATAGTTTCGTTACCCTTAGTTGAAGAAGGTTTCACGCCAGCGCCATCGCCAGAAGGAACAATGCTGTATGTATCTGTGTAGAGGTAGCTGCCGATGTTGTCGTTACCCTGCTCACCATAAGAAGCCTTGAACTTCAACTCGTCAACCCAAGGAGCGTTGAACCATTTTTCCTTGCTGATGATCCATGCACCACCTAATGACCAGAAGTTACCCCAGCGGTGATCCGGGTGGAAGCGTGAAGAAGCATCACGACGATAAGAAAGTGATCCGAAGTACTTGTTGTCATAGTTGTACTGAACGCGGCCGAACCAACCCTCAACGTTGTAGTCTGTTGTGTAAGAGTTCATAGAACCTGTGTTAACAGCACCAGCCAACTCATCGTTGAATACAGAGAACACATTGTTCTTAGATGCTGTCAGATAATAATAACGTGTACGGTAGTACTCATGACCGAGCATAACCTCTACGTCGTGCTTGTCGAACAGGTGATGCCAGTTCAAGAGTTGCTGGTAGTTGTAAGCCCATGTACGTACGTGTGTTTTCTGAATAGAACCGTTGTTGGCAGCAAACTGACCATAGAACGGGTTCATAGTACTTGTAAATCTTGTTTCATCGAGCATCACAGTGTTAGCTGATGTGAACTTGAAGTCCTCGAGGAAACGGATTTCAGCTGTACCTGTAGCGTCGAGGCTGTTACCCTCGTTCTGGTTCTTGTCAAAATTATTAGCGAAGATAGGGTTAGAACCTGTCATTGTAGGACGTGTAAGACCTGTTACAGTACCATCACCCCAGTCGTACATAGCGAGACCTGTCTTAGAATCCTGCAGAATGTTGCCTGCTGCGTCGCGGATGTACAGAGGATAGATAGGAGCCATGTTCTTGACAACGAAGATGTTTCCTACAGTGCTCGCACCGTCGTCAGCCAAAGAGTTAGCCTTATAGTGAGCATAGTTGAAGTTACCAGAAAGTTTCAACCAAGATCTGAGCTGGTAGTCAGCCTTCAGACGGCCTGTGAAACGTTCATAGTCAGAACCGATACTGATACCTTCGTTCTTCAGATAACCAGCAGAACCATAGAAAGAACCTTTGTCGTTGCTTCCTGTAGCAGTAACGTTATACTCCTGACGTACACCTGTCTGATAAGCAGCGTCGCGCCATGAATCAGGATAGAGCAGGTATTCTGTGCCATTAACGTTAACAACGCGGCCGAGTGTTGCGTTAGGATTCAGTTTTCCGTTCGGGCCGATGAAGTCCTGTCCTTCAGGAACAGTGTAAACGTTATAGCCAAGGTCGTAACCGCCAGAGAACATATTGTTCAGAGCCCATCTGTGAGCTGTTGCAGCGTCGTCGCCGAGACTTGTACGATAGTTCTTCAATGACTGATAGTATGCCTCATAATATCCGGCAGGACTTTCTACTGTATTGTAGAACTCTACGCCACGTGTGTTAGCACCCCACTTAGCGTCAACAGTGATTGAAGAAGTACCCTCGCGGCCGTTCTTTGTTGTGATGATGACAACACCGTTGGCACCACGCGCACCGTAAAGAGCTGCAGAGGCAGCATCCTTCAGGACGGTCATTGAAGCGATATCGTTCTGGTTAAGGTTGTTGATGTCTCCGTTGTAAGGAGCACCGTCTACTATGATCAGCGGGTCGTTACCGGCGTTGATAGAGCTGATACCGCGGATGCGGATGCTGAAGCTCTCCTGACCAGGAGCACCTGTAGCAGAGTTGATCTGCACACCAGATACTTTACCGCTAAGTGCAGACATTGCGTTAGAGCTTGAAATCTTCGCGATGTCATCCGACTTTACAACCGCTGCAGAACCGGTGAAGGCTGATTTCTTAGCCGTACCGTAAGCAACGACCATCACTTCGTCAAGGTTGGTCTGATCCGGAACGAGCACAACGCGTACGCTGTTGCCCTTTACCGTTACGTCTTGATCAACCATGCCGACATAGGTTACTTTCAGCTTGTTGTGCCCTGCGGGCATGCTGATAGAGAACTTACCGTCAGCGTCTGTCACGGCACCGGCGCTGGCGCCCACAACGCGGACAGTAGCACCGATAATCGGCTGACCGTCCTCCTGAGACACCACGGTTCCCGTAACTGCTGTTTGTGCCAGTGCCATTCCCAGTGACAGGAACAGGCAGGCCAAAATCATAGTTAGTCTTTTTTCCATAAATACTCTCTCTAATTAAATAAATAAATTATACTTTTGTTACAATATGCAAAAATAAAGATTATTTCATAAAGTCCAAAAAATGAAAGAAAAAAAAGTGGGTTTAAGCCGGGTTTTTAACATAAATCTGACAGAATCACATAAAAATTCATGTAAAATGAAACTTTGAGTGTTATTTTACTTTCATTTTGATTTGTATATAAAGTGTATATACACCACTTCTTGACTTTTAGAATGCATCAAAATAAAGGCAATTTACACCTGAATACACATATAAAGAATTTTAAATCTATATGCATAAATAATTAATTATATTCTTGCATTATGTTTATTCGCACATTTTTTGAGTTAAAATTTTACACTTTAAATAATGCTTAATATCTGTTTCGTCTATGTTGACATGCAAATATTTAAGATATTATGCACAAAATGCATGTAAATTGCTTATTTACTGATATTTAATATCGCCCGGCAGACATTATGACTCAAAACTATTTCAATACATAAAATAATGCAGGCAGTAATTATGGTTCATTGTATATATAATAAGGTGTAATTAACTTAATTATAACAATATTGGATAAATATGCAATATTTTCTGCATAAATATAAATAAAGCACTGACAAAATGTAAGCAAAAACGATTCAATATGGCATAATGTAAACGCAAACACAGAGCAGAATGTCAACAAAAAGTATTATATAAAGTTTAAAATTATAGTATTTTAGCACTGCCTCAAACACTCGGCAGCCACATTTCATGCCACATTCCTATACAGAAATTTTAGTTTCATAGCACATAAAAACAGCAAAGACAGATTACATTATCAATAACTTTTTGACGCGATGAGATATGGATTTATTTCAATATGCAGCTCCGGACAAGCAAAATCATGACTTATAATCATAAAGTTTTCTGCCATAAATTATGCAAAACAGATTTGACATTACTTACCACAAAACTGCGACTACCGATAAAATAAGGCTTAACAAGCCTTTGCAACGCCACATGACACAACGTTTCCACAAGACTTTTATATAGACACAAAATGCAAGACGACATAACATCCTGACCGTTTAAAATCAATATGCTTATTTAAACAGCAAGCAAGCTCCATACAGACAGAAGCCTCTGTTAGATACAAAAAGCCATGTTTCATCGTGCAAAAGCATACATATTGCACGCCAAAAGACCATGTTTCGCAGGGCCGTAAGCAAGTTTTTACGTAATCGGGATCTTACTTATAATAAATTTTCGCAGAAACTCGTCACTCGTCACAATCGGCCATAATTCATTGACAAACAAGCCGTTACGATGTGACGAGTTAAAACCTCAACTCGTCACGGCACTGTTAATCAACGCAAGTGTGACGAGTCAAGGGACACAACTCGTCACACCATATTCAACTGACAGTCAGCATTTTACCCGTCGATGTGACGAGTGACGAGTTTCTATCGAAAACTTTTTTATCCTGTAGCTATATGTCCTTTCCTAATTTGGGTTGACCTCAAAGAGCCTTTTCCCTGATTAAAGCTGACTTCTGTTAAACTCACTACTGCCTTTAGCTGACAATTATAAGCTCAGACCCCTGATTTTGGTTGCCTAAATGCACAACATCTACTGAAAAAAGTTGACGGTATTTTTTGAACGAGCCTACCATCTGTCGACCTGCACGACGTCCTTCACAACAGGTTAAAAGGCGGCAAAGATTAAAGGTCATATCAATATATTAAACCCATATCGGCCATTAGGCCACACATATCTTTATCTAATAACAACCGATTGGGGGAAGAGGAAATAGCCCTTGAAGCATGAAACAAACAAAAATCCTGGAAGAATAAAACTCTACACTTCCAGGATTTTTCTATTATATAAAAAGTAAATACTAAAGTCAGAACATCTTGCTTACGCGCTTTATGCCTTCAACAAGAACGTCTATCTCCTGCTTTGTGTTATACATGGCAAACGAGGCTCTCACCGTGCCCTGTATGCCGAGACGTATCATGAGGGGCTGGGCGCAGTGGTGACCGGTGCGAACGGCTATGCCGAGACGGTCGAGCAGCGTGCCCATGTCGAGATGGTGGATGTCGCCTACGAGGAACGAAACCACGGCGTCTTTATCATTGGCCGTGCCGAAGAGTCTGATGCCGTCTATCTCCTGCATCCGCTCCATGCAATATCTTGTGAGTTCCTGCTCATGGCGCGAGATGTTGTCGATGCCTATCGAACTGATATAGTCGATGGCGGTGGCAAGGCCGTGAGTGGCAACATAGTCGGGCGTGCCGGCCTCAAACTTAAACGGGAGATGCTCAAACACGGTCTTCTCAAAGCTTACGCTCTCTATCATCTCGCCTCCGCCCTGATACGGCGGCATGCGGTCGAGCCAGTATTCCTTTCCGTATAGCACGCCTACGCCTGTAGGACCATACATCTTATGTCCGCTGAAGGCAAAGAAGTCGCAGTCAATGTCCTGCACGTCAACGGCAAAGTGAGGAGTGCTCTGTGCACCGTCGACCATGACGGGAACGCCGTGCTCGTGGGCTATGCGCACAATCTCCTTAACAGGGTTTACCGTTCCTAGGACATTGCTTACATGCGTAACGCTGACTATCTTAGTACGCTCAGTAAACAGCTTTTCGTATTCGTCGAGCAGCAGTTCGCCTTTGTCGTTCATTGGTATCACGCGCAGCGATATGCCTTTGCGCGCTGCCTGAAGCTGCCACGGCACGATGTTGGAATGATGCTCCATGACGGACACGATAACCTCGTCGCCCTCGCTCATAAACCCGTCGCAGAACGACGAAACCACAAGGTTAAGGCTCTCGGTGGTTCCGCGCGTGAAGATTATTTCGTTAACCGAACCTGCATTGATAAACTTGCGCACCTTTTCGCGTGCCTGTTCGTGCAGGTCGGTTGCCTGCTGCGAAAGATAATGCACGCCGCGGTGTACGTTTGCATTGACATTGAGATACTCTTCGCGCATGGCATCGAGCACGCACAGCGGCTTCTGCGTTGTTGCACCGTTGTCAAGATATACCAGCGGACGGTCGTAAACCTTACGGCTGAGTATCGGGAAGTCTTCTCTTATTTTGGTTACGTCGAACATACTTTTTTAGGAGTTAAAGTAGTTAAAGGAGTTAGAGTAGTTAAAGTCAATAGCCTAAATAATTTTATACAAAGTAACGTGGCCAAAGACTAACGAGAATATTCAGTAAATTAGAGAAGTCAGAGCAGTTAAAGCGAACAAGCCTTGAAACTTTATATTGCAAGAGATGAAAACATGCAAGTATCCGAGCTTATTTTCAGAATTAGAGCAGCCAAAGCCAAATTCCAGTCAACATTGTTACATAAAGAATGACGACATCAACAAAGGTAATGACTTTAACTACTCTAACTCCTTTAACTACTTCTAACTACCGAATTTTATCTGCACAGCTTGCATCCCTCGCACTTGTTGAGTTCGCCGCGGAAGCGTTTCTCTACGAGATAATGCAGGCGGTCGCGGAGCGGCTCGAGCTTTATGCCGTCTACGACCTCGTTGACGAAGGCAAACTCAAGCAGGAGCTTGGCCTCCTTAAGGCTGATGCCGCGCTGACGCATGTAGAACAGGGCCGCATCGTTGAGCTGACCCACGGTGCTGCCGTGGGCACACTTAACGTCGTCGGCATATATCTCCAGCATCGGCTGCGTGTACATACGCGCCTCCTTGGTTGAGCAGAGGTTCTGGTTACGCATCACCGAGTCGGTCTTCTGTGCGCCATGACGCACCAGCACTCGGCCGGCAAAGGCTCCCGTGGCGCTCTCGTCGAGAACGTATTTATACAGTTCGTTGCTCGTACAGTGAGCTACGCGATGATCTATCAGCGTATTGTTGTCAACATGCTGTTTCTTGTCAGCTATAACACATCCGCTGAGGTTACACTCGGCACCCTCACCTGCAAACACAAGGTCGGTGCGGTTGCGTGTTATGCCGTTGTGCAGCGTTATTATGTTATGGTTGACTCTGCTGCTGCGCTGCTGCTCAATGAACAGGTTGCTCACGCGAACGTTCTTTGCGTGAGTCTCCTCAAGGCAGTAGAGGTCAAGTCCGGCATTGTCGCCGACATAAGCCTCGATAACCTGTGTGGTGAGGAAACGGCGGTCGTCGGCGGCATGGTCGCAGAAGAGCAGCTTGATTTCAGCCCCCTCCTCCACTATTATCAGCACACGGCGATTAACCATCAGGTCGACGTCAGAGCGCAGGATGTTGATTACCTGCACGGCCTTGCTTACCACAACGCCCTTGGGCACATAAACCAAAAGTCCGTCCTGTGCCAGCATTGTGTTGAGAGCCGTTATGCCGTCTTCAGAAGTCTTTGCCAACTTGGCATAATATTTCTCTATCAGTTCTGGCCTTTCGGCAGCCACCTTGCCCAGCGAGTCGACAATCACTCCTTCGGGAAGCGGCTGCCCCTTAGGCGTAGACTTGCCATAGAAGCCGTCGTTCACTATGAAATAGAGCGATGTACTGAGGTTAGGCACGTCGCATCTGAATGCCTCATACGGGTCAACCGGTATGTTAAGGCGATTGAGGTTAAGGCCGTAGTCGGGCTCAAATAGCGACGGAATGTCGGTGTATTTATATCTCTCGACCTTCTTTGTCGGGAATCCCATCCGCTTGAAGTCGTCGAACGCAGCATCGCGCACAGCGTTGAGCGGCGCTGAGCTGTGCGCGCATATCATATCGCGGCACTGGTTGTAAAGGTCTATATATTGTTTTTCGCTATCCATCCGTATATTAATTATGAAACGAAGTTCGGCGTTAGCCAATTACGAATTAAGAATTGTGAATTATGAAACGAAGTTCAGCGCAATCCAATTATGAATTATGAATTGTGAATTGTGAATTATAAATTAAGTTCAGTCCACCTCTTCTTTAATCCAGTCGTATCCGCGTGCCTCGATTTCCTTCGACAGTTCCGGACCGGCGGTCTTTACGATGCGTCCCTTGTAGAGCACGTGAACGATGTCGGGCTTGATGATGTCGAGCAGGCGCTCATAGTGAGTGATGACGATGCAGCTCGACTCCGGTGTGCGCAGCTTGTTAACGCCTTCGGCAACAATGCGCAGCGCGTCAACGTCGAGGCCAGAGTCAGTCTCGTCCAGGATACTGAGCTTCGGCTCGAGCATTGCCATCTGGAAAATCTCGTTACGCTTCTTCTCGCCGCCGCTGAAACCTTCGTTCACAGAGCGGTTAGACAGCTTGCTGTCAAGCTCAACAATCTTTCTCTTCTCACGCATCAGCTTCAGGAAGTCGGCTGCGTTGAGCGGCTCCTTGCCCTCATACTTGCGCTTCTCGTTTATGGCGGCACGCATGAAGTTTGTCATCGACACGCCCGGAATCTCCACTGGATACTGGAACGAAAGGAAGAGTCCTTCGTGTGCCCTGTCCTCAGGCTTCATCTCGAGCAGGTCCTTGCCGTTGAAGGTTATCGAGCCTGACGTAACCTCATAAAGAGGATTACCGACCAGCACGGCGCTCAATGTACTCTTGCCCGAACCGTTAGGTCCCATTATGGCATGTGTCTCACCGTCCTTTATGGTGAGGTTGATGCCCTTCAATATTTCCTTGTCGCCAATCTTGGCGTGTAAGTCTTTTATTTCTAACATAATTCTTGCTTATAATTTATTCCGGCCTTACGGCTTGCGCCTGCCGTGATTGTTTATTTCAGATATAGATATGTCAGCAGAGAGTCCAGCAGTCCGGTGACATCACTGTTTGTAAACTTGAACGGGAACGTAACTTTCAGTCCCACTGACAGCGCGTGGCGGTGCATCGGCGAGCGCATTGCATAGGGTGTTGTGTCCTTTCCGAATGTCGTCTGCGACGATGTGTGTCCGTCGACAGCCATGCGGAAGCCGTAGTCAACTTCAAGAGCCACACACGAAAACAGATATATGTCGAGACCCACCACCGGCGCCACACTCAGCACGGGGCTGCTCACGCTGTATTTGCGCTCATAGCTGCCATACATTCCCGACATGCTCATTGTGCCTGCATCCTTGCGCCCGGCAACGTTCCAGAAGGTGCTTACGCCGAGATAAGGCTGCAGCGCGCATGACTTTGACAGGAAATACCAGCGTCCGCCAAGCATAATCTGCGACAGATCGGCCGACACGTCGCCTGAGTAGAAATCCATCACTTCGTGGTCATAGCCGCCGACAACAGAGAAGCCTGTCTGCGGAATGAAATACTCTATGTGAGCCGAGAAGTTAGGACCGCCTCCAGTCTTTATCGGGTCGTAATACTTGTCAGGAGTTTCGTTGAGCGTTACAATCGGCTTTACAGGACTGAGTCTGAAATCTATTGCCCATCGCCGCGAGTCATCGTCCTGAGCGTTTGCCACAAGTCTTGACAAACAAAGCAGCAAGACTAAAACAATCAAAGGTCTTGTATTCATCATAACAACATTTTATATATATATCGTTAATAAACCGATAAACCCCTACGGCACTACCCCGCCAATTTTTAATTTGAAGAACTATCCCACAGTGCCTTCCAACGACACGCTGAGCAGCTTCTGAGCCTCAACGGCAAACTCCATAGGCAGCTTGTTCAAAACCTCCTTGGCATATCCGTTGACGATAAGGCCCACGGCCTGCTCCGTAGGTATGCCTCGCTGATTGCAGTAGAACAGCTGGTCTTCGCTTATCTTGCTCGTCGTAGCCTCATGCTCCACTATCGCCGAGTCGTTGTGTATGTCCATATACGGGAACGTGTGGGCGCCGCAGTCGCTGCCCAGCAGCAGCGAGTCGCACGACGAATAGTTGCGGGCATTGTCGGCATTAGGCGACACGCGCACCAGTCCGCGGTAAGAGTTCTGGCTGTGTCCGGCGCTGATGCCCTTGCTTATTATAGTGCTCTTGGTGTTCTTTCCCAAATGAATCATCTTCGTACCCGTGTCGGCCTCCTGATAATTGTTGGTAACGGCTACGCTGTAGAACTCAGCCACAGAGTTGTCGCCGCGCAGGATGCACGAAGGATATTTCCACGTGATGGCCGAGCCCGTCTCAACCTGAGTCCACGACAGTTTTGAGTTAACTCCACGCAGGTCGCCACGCTTTGTAACGAGGTTGAACACTCCGCCCTTGCCGTTCTCGTCGCCCGGATACCAGTTCTGCACCGTAGAATATTTCACTTCGGCGTTGTCCTTGACGATAATCTCGACGATGGCAGCATGAAGCTGATTTTCGTCGCGCATCGGAGCCGTACAGCCTTCGAGATAAGACACATAGCTGTCGTCCTCGGCAATGATCAGCGTGCGCTCAAACTGGCCCGTGTTTCTTGCGTTGATGCGGAAATACGAGCTAAGCTCCATGGGGCTGCGCACGCCTTTTGGTATGTAGACGAACGAGCCGTCGCTGAACACGGCGCTGTTCAAGGCTGCGAAGAAGTTGTCGCGGTAAGGCACAACCGTGCCGAGATACTCTCTTACCAAGTCAGGATGTTCCTTTATGGCCTCACCGATAGAGCAGAATATGATGCCCTTCTCGGCCAGCTTCTCCTTATAAGTAGTCTTCACCGACACCGAGTCCATAATGGCGTCTACGGCCGTCTGGCCGCTAAGGATAAGGCGCTCTTCGAGCGGAATGCCCAGCTTGTCGAAAGTCTTCATCAGCTCGGGGTCAATCTCCTTCTTGCCCTCGTCCTTCTTCTTTGCCAGCGGGTCGGCATAATATGATATAGCCTGATAGTCTATCTCGGGCACGTTCACGTGTCCCCAGGTAGGCTGCTCCAGCGTCTTCCAGTAGTTGTAGGCCTTCAGGCGGAAGTCGAGCATCCAGTCGGGCTCGCCCTTCTTCTGCGAAATCAGGCGCACCACGTCCTCGTTAAGGCCCACGTCGATTATGTCCGTATGCACGTCGGTGGTGAAGCCGAACTCATATTTCTGCTCAGCCACCTGTCTTACGAACTCGTTGTTTTTATTTATTTCTTTATTATCCATCTCTATTTGTCGTAATTTTGCAGAAAAATAAAAATCTGCTGTGGTCTGCAAAGTTACGAAAAAATATAATACGGCAAGCACATTATTAATGGAGAATTGAGAATTAAGAACGGAAAAACAAAGTTCGGCGCAAGCCAATTATGATTTGCGAAATTAAGTTCAGCGCAGGGCTATTATGAAACGCTGTTCAGCGCTTAGCTAATTATGGATTGTGAATCGTGAAATATGCAGTAAAAAGTCATGACAAAATATTTTTTCAATCCAGGAAAACAATATATAACGGATGTTAATTTGTCCGTATCAACAGTGCAAGTTTATTAACACGTGTTCACATCTAAGACATTTAAAAAGCCAGAATTGACTGATTTTTATATCCAAAAGCAGCAATTTCAGGCAGCAAAAGCATAAGTATGATATCGTAAACGGGCCACTTTTGATGCAAAAGTGGCCCGGTAATTCAGAAGGAAGCGTAAATAGAAATTGCGGTTAAGCGAATAAATCACATTTATTGCCTAACCGCATCCTATAAACTAAGAACCCTCAAAATGAAGAACAATTACTTCATTTCATTATTTTTTATTGTACGTCCATCAGAAAGTTTCACGATGCCAGGTTCCTTTACAGATACCGACACCCTACATCCGTCAGCATCACAGCTTGTAATTTCTTTCACAATAACTTTTTCATGATTTATTTTCAATAAACAAAACCATGAAAATATTAGAAATTATAATCAATCAAGACCCTGAAAATGAAAAACAAGCTCATTTCATAATTTTCTCAGCACTGCTGGTGCCGTCGGCATATCTCGTCACCCTTATTATAAGCCCTTTGTAAGCATCGCTGAGCCGACGCCCAGACAGGTCGAAATATTCCGTACCAACAATCTTTCTGTCTGCCTTTACGTCTGATATGTCTGCAGATAGTCCGCTTATGGTCATCCTTGCATATACCTGCGTTGCATAAAAGTCCGTACCGTTGTCTGAATACATATCCATCAAAGATATATTATCCTGCAATGAATGAGTGTCAGCCTCAGCGTCATATACGAACAGGCCTTCGGGCTGGTTGTAGTTCAACTCGTCTACAAATACAGCAGCCACGTCATCGCCAAGCACCTGATATGAAGGAATTTTTATATCTCCGTTCTCACCATACAGGCCAACCACCCACGAGTCGTCATATCCTCTCATAAGGCCCTTTATATAATAGCCGTCCTCTACCTTTATCACCTCGAGCGTCTTGCTTATGTTTCTGTCATAATTATCCACCGCTGTCAGCCTGCACTGCACTGAGGCAGGAAACGCGCCGGCAGGAAGATAATTAAGCATGGCGCAATAAGAATAAAGATTTTCAGGGATAAGTTCATCTACATAAAGTCCCAGCAGCGTGTTCCCGTCTGTTTTCCAAATGCCGGTGGCAGGATCTTTTGTCAGCGTGAAAGCCTCATTTTTAGGACTTCCTGTCTCAGGGTCAACCTGTGACACATAATAGGTGTTCTCGCCTACTGTGCCTGCATTGTGCGCCCCGCTTACTGTTATTGTGTTGCCTGAAAGCGTACCCTCGATATATCCCGGAAGCTGAGACTTGAAAAACATGTTGGGGATATACACCTTGCCGTCGTTGCCAAATATGAAGTCAGACTTCACGTGCGACCTCACGCATAAATTCTCAAAGCCGTAAACTCTGTCGTAATATTCAAGATAAAAAGTCTCAACATCTCCTGCAGGCGCCTTTGCCGGCTTGTCTACCTGAGCCTTGACACTCATCATATCTGTACGAGGGCTGCATATGGGCAATGTCCTGAAGGATTCAGAAACTCTTTTTACGTCAACCAGCCTTGTAATATTCTGTGCCGGCAGACAGAGCGAAATCATTACGGCAGCCAATAATAATATCTTTCTCATAGCATACAAATTATAACATCTACATTTATGAATAAGACAGAAAGAAAGCCGCTAAGGCCTTCTCTCCGCCTTACACTATATAATTTAATGCTTAACCATCACCTTGAAGCCTTTGTGCAGGCCCTTAGCCTCAACGTCGAGGATATACATGCCGGGCCTTACGTCTGTAACATCAATCTCATTGGTTGTGTTTTCCGTTTTCAGCGTCTTCACGGCACGTCCCTGAAGGTCGAACAACGTAACGGTTGTCTTAAGTCCTTCATAAGGCAGCGCCACATGCAGGATGTCTGACACCGGATTAGGATAAATCTCTGCCTTGCATTGTTCGATAATCTCCTGACCTATGCCGGTAGACTCGCCCTTTGTATCCATCATATAGGCATATTTACCCATGCCGGCCATACCCCAACCGCACAGATAGCGCCAGTTTGGAGATGCATCTACGCAACTTATCATCGAGAATTCGCTGTTTGTATAGTCGAGTCCGAGTTCTGTGGCATAATCATTAAGATCTTTATATCCATCTTTCTCTGTCCATATAAAGGCACTAAGTCCTGTTGCACCATAGCCGACAGCCATTGTTCCTTCATTGTTCACTCTTACAACCGTACCGCCGTCTATTCCAAGATCTTTAAACTCTCCTGTCTCTATGTTATAGAGCCATGCGTTCAATGTGTAATTAGTCGACGAGCCAGTACCTCCTATCCACTTTCCGTCAGGCGACACGGCATGGGCAGGACCGAAGCAATAACGCTTAGTGTCATCAAAATTATAAAAGTCAACATCTTTTACATCTACACCAGCCTTGAGCAGCATGTGCTGCGTGTAGCTTCCGTCGTCGTTGCGTGTCCAATAGCATCCGTACCAAGGACCTACAAAGTCGTTCCATCCTGCAATTACACTTCCGTCATAACTTGTAGCATAGCTTTGAGTAGCACGATTGCTTTCCTCATCCAAAACTGGCAGAGTAACCAGACTGCCATCAACCCATGCAGCCGCCTGAGCACGACTCTGCGCATCGCCTCCTTCGCCTATCATCTGATAAGAATTACCTACCAGTACATGGCCGTCTCCAGATACGTTATATGAGCAACTATTAACATCCTGCGAGAAAACCCCACTACATTCCATTGGAGTCCAGGTGTCTGTTTCAACTTCATATTTTCCAGCTACATATCCAAAGCGTGAGTCTTCAAAGCCAAGACGGAAAACGCGGAAATCGTTAGCGCCTACGAGAATATATTTTCCGTCTGCCGAAAGAGTGGCTCGGTTAAGGTCATGGCCTTCAGCATCGTCTATATTCTCCTTTTTCCATTCTTTTCCATAGTTCTGCGAGCTGTATGCCATGCCGTTAGTTCCGAACACATACAGAGTGTTCTCTCTCCAGCAAGCATCGTTCCACACTGTTCCGGCCAGCGGATTCAGCTCCACGTCGTCAGATCCGACTTCACACCTTGTCCATGTCTCGCCTCCGTCAGTGGTTACATACACTGCGTCATCGGCCACGGCTACGCCGTTATCGCTGCCAGAGAAGTGGATACGCTTGAAAGAACCTTCTATCTCACAAACCGTTGTCCATGTAACGCCAAAATCAACAGACTTCTGTATAGCACCTTTACTGTTTACCAGCCACATAACGGCATCTGCCTCAGTACCTGTATAGCAGAAGTCGGTTGCGGCAGCATCTGCATAAGTTCCGTCGGCCTTGCTGTAAGTGTCGCCTCCGTCGGCTGTATACCAAACGCTGCACTCACCATCTTTAGCCTCGACGCTTAAAAGTCCATATTTAGCAGGATCATAAGTGTTTGAAGTAACCACAAAATCAACTGCCCAATATGTGTCCACTTCACCATCAAATCCATTTAATACAGGCGTTATTGCATGTATGTCATTTCCATTTGATCCAATATAATACATAGATGCATTACGGCCACACATATAACCTATTAACGAAGTAAATCTACATCCGTCGAGCATAACACCCTCAACACTTTCAACAGGAAAACCAGATACGATAATATTACCCGCTCTCCAACGGTCACCATTATTCATTGTCGAGCGTATGCGCATATCACTTCCGTCTGCCGTACTGGCTGTGGTGACAAGCAAACTGTTAGCTATGAAAAACACATTGCTCACATGATGTGGCTGCGGAGCATCTGCCGGTTCTTCAAACGCCGAACAATTCCATCCTTTTTGTATGACAATATTATCCCATGGAGTTGTACCAGTTACGAACTTTCCATCTTCTGTCCATTTAGCTTCACCTCCTATACCATTTCCTGCAGAAACACCACCAATTTCTGTAATGTCATTGATGTCGTTTTTAGGTTTCCAAATATTATAAGGTGAGCACTGATTTTCCATTATCAGCACCTCACCATCATTATTTACTCCTGTAGAAAAGAACTGCCCTTCGGTTACATACACCTGAGCTGTAACAGGACTTGCTAACGAAAGCCCCAATAAAGCAACGTACAAATCTCTTTTTTTCATAATGCAAAACTTTTAGTGTGTTTTTACTTCAAAAAAATGTTGTGGCCAAATTTAGCTTAATTCATTTATACCACAACAGGGATAATACGGACAATAAACCGGACAATTATGTTAAATAATATTTAATAGGACGGACAAATAAGGACAGAAATGTTTCTTAAAATAAAAAAATTGCTAATTTTGTAATCAGAGCAATATTCCATATTAACCATAAATAAATGAAAATCTTTATACGATATATCACTTTTCTGCTTACGCTCACCGTCCTGTTGTCCTGCGAAACCAAACACGAAAACGGACGGTCGATATTTGACCAGGCAATGATTGAATGGGAAAATCAGAACCTCCCTGTGGCATACCGGCAGTTTCACCGTGCTGCGGCTGCATTCAAAGAAGAAGGAGACAACGTCGGGGTGTTTGAGGCAAACTCGCATCTCGGAATTATATGCGGAATAATAGGACAGAAACGCGAAGGATATAAATTGCTGAAGTCTACAAAGTATTATCACGTTAGAAAAAAAGGTAACTACAGCTCACAATATTATTGGCGAATGATGGCATATTATGCCTTTACCCTCGACAACGATTACCAAACAGCTCTTACGTGCATGAAAAATCTCCTTGAGCTGGACAAGAAAGACTTTCCGAGCAAAAAAACATGGCTGTATATGGACATGGCCAACATGGCAGAAATGTTCTATGTAACAGGACAAACCGCCAAAGCATGGGAAACTATAAAAAGGCTCGAGAACAATCCGCTGAAAGACGACAGATATCTGTCTCAAACCTACTATGTACACTCTATGCTGCTGGAAAAAGAGGGACAGACGGACAGCTCGCGGATATATGCAAAGATGAGCATGGAATACTCATCAAGATACGGCGAAATGGAAAACGAGGCCAATGCCCTGAAAATAATTATGCGCTCTGACAGCATCAACGGAAATCTGACAGAATACATACGCAACCGAGACAAATACGACAGCCTTGCGGGCGTGATTAAAAACGGAGAAACTGCACAGCGCATCGCCGTTATAAAAGAACAATATAAATATAACAGGATAATACGCGAAGCTGAAAAGACGCACATCATAAGAATACTGCTGTTCAGCGGACTCGCCTTGACGGCCATAGCCGCATGCATAATAATATTGCTGCTGTACAGACAAAACAAAATGCGGCTGAAGACAGAAGAGGAAGAGCACAAGCGGCTTGAAACAGAAGTGGAATACAAGAAACTGGAAAACGAGCTGATTTCGCTGAAGATGAACCAAACCATAAGTGAACTGGAAAAGACAAAAAACAAGAACGCTGAAACCGTGGCACAGATTGTCGGTGAAGCCACAGCACGGCAGACAGCCATGACACGCCTTGACATGCTCGAAGCCACTATAAATACAGACTTTGTGGAATATATCAAAAAGACATATCCGCAACTTACACATAACGACATCCTTATTCTCGGGTTTATGCGCATGAAGATACCTGTAAAAGAAACGGCAACAGCCTTAGGAATATCAACCGAAAGTCTTCAGAAAGCACGCTACAGACTGCGTAAGAAAATGAACATAGAAAGTGTTGAAGAACTATTTAATCTGGTAAACGACTGGAAGCCACAGGTTTAAGACACTTTAGTAATCTTACCTTAAAAAGGTTGTCAATGATAGTTTAGACCTGAATGTATGTGCTGACATAGGCATTGAATTATTGAGTAAATCAGACGGAGTATCAGAAATACGCTGTATACCGTGTTACACTGAGAATGGAAATTTACGATTAACTGCATAAATGGAAATTTATGACTTACAAAATCGGCAGTAAAAAGTCATGACAAAATATTTTTTCAATCTAGGAAAACAATATATAATGGATGTTAATTTGGCCGTATCAACAGCGCAAGTTAATTAACATACGTTTACACATGAAGCGTTTAAGGACCATGAAATGGCTGATTTTTATATCCAAAAGCTGCACTTTCAGGCTGCAAAAGCATAAGTATTATATCGTAAACGGGCCACTTTTGATGCAAAAGTGGCCCAGTAATATTTTTTAACTGTTGCTGTTTTACTTCACAAGTAGCATAAATCACTAATAATCAACAACTTATCAAAGCCATGCAATTTTCGGCCATTTTCGCGCCAAACCACGCATCTGCGACGGGCACCGCCATTCTGAGAGCGTCAAACGTCCGGAATTTTTCGCTTTTATTTACAAATATGCCTATCGTCATGAGGACTTGACAGGCTATACGGGCATAACATACACAGCGTCAGACCATATCCTCGCCTGTCCTTACCACCGGCACGCGCACGGTCTTGTGGAACGGAATGAAGCGTGATATTATGGCTATTGCCAGCGTCACGGCAAAGAGCCAACCCAGGATATGTTTCAGCGCGAGCAGAGTGCCCTGCTGCTGCAGAATGGTGTTGAGCGTGTTAGTGGCCATCTGCACTGCCTCGTCGGCTCCGTGTCCCTGCGCCAGCGCACTGCTGAAGGCCGACTGCCAGCGCGACGCGGCAAGAGGGTCGGCGGCCGACATGGTCTCCGACAGCTCAACCATATAGCGCTGCTGCAGGCGATAGAGCGTGTTGCTGTAGAATGCCGAGGCTATGACCGGCGTAAGCACCGAGCGGAACGTTATGAGGAAGAAGGCGTTGGATAGCAGATACTTGGGCTGAAGGTCTTCTACGGCAAAAAGCGCGAAGGCTATTATCAGCGCAAGCATGCCCAGGCCTCGCAGGAACATCGGCAGATAGAGCATCTCGTAGGTGCTGTCGGGCGATATGCCGAAATAGAGCATGCCGAAGAACAGGGCAAAACACGACATGCCGCCGGCAATGAAGAAACGGAAACGCCACCGCTGCCAGCGGAACCACCAGAAGCAGATGAACGCGCCGAGGACATATCCCGGCAGAAGCCAGATGTATATGGTGTAGGTGCGGGTGTTGTCGACATGCAATATTGTGGTCATATAACTTGTCAGCAGGCTCGTGGACGTGCTGAAGAACATCACGAGCATCATATAGAAATAGCCGAGAATGGCCTTCCACTGGAACAGTGGCTTAAGGCTTACGAACGGACGGGGCGAATGAAACTGCTCCCAAAGGAACAGTGCCACGAGCAGAGGGGCTATGACGATGTAGATGCGTATGCGCGGAGAGGCCATCCAGTCGAGCGTCTTGCCGTAGGTTATCACATAGATGAGCATGAGCAGGCCGGTGGATATTATGAGCATCTCGCGCGGATGAAGTTCTTTCCAGGGTATGGGGCGCGCCTGACGGTCGATGCGGAAGAACATGATGACCGACAATATGGCCACGGCCAGAAGGAGCATCATGAAGTAGTACATATACTTCCAGTCGTAATGATAGGCCAGCAGGGCCGTGATGACCATCGAGAGCTGGCCGCCGCCGAACACGAGCGGATAGAAATAGGCATAGAACTCGCTGCGCACGTCTTTCGGACTGAATATGAACTTTATGCGGCGTATTATCCACAGCATGAGAAAGCCCTTGAGGAAGCCGATGATGAAACTTGCAGTTATCAGGAGGTCGATGTTGGCCTGACGGGCACAAAACCAGCTCAAGAAGAACTGCAGCACGAGGTCGACAAGCAGAAGCGTCTTTGCCGGCAGCGCGTTAAGAATCTTGGGCACTATGGGATAGGCCACAGCCATGCCGGCCGACGCGGCATAATAGCCTATGGTGATGTCCTCGGTGTATACGCCCAGCGTATTAGACACCTCCACCATGCTTCCGGTATAGGTGCCGTTGAGCATGGCTATGGGCAGCATGATAATAAACACGGCTGCCACGGCCAGACGGTCGGGCACCCACGACCTGACGGGTATGTCGAGCTCCTTAGCTGTTTTCATTTGCGTCTGAGTGCTTCTGTTTCAACCATCATGCCTGCACGCAGCAGCCTCATGCTCTCCTCGCCGGCGTCGTCGATGTCGATGCGCACGGGTATGCGCTGCTGAACCTTCACGAAGTTTCCTGCCGAATTGTCGGTAGGCACAAGCGAATATTTAGAGCCCGTGGCCTCTGATATGGCCGTAACATGGCCGTGGAACACGCGGCCGGGCACGCCGTCGACCTTTATGCGCACAGGCTGGCCTATATAGATGTTGGCTATCTGAGTTTCGCGATAGTTGGCCGTTATCCACTTGCCCGACTGCCTGACGATGTACGAGAGCGTCTGTCCGGCGCTGACATACTGGCCCGGTTCGAGCGTGCGGCGGCCCATGTAGCCGCTGTATGGCGCCGTTACCACGGTGTACGACAGGTTGAGGTTGGCCATGTCGAGAGCCGCCTCAGCACTGAGTATGCCAGCCTCAACGCCCACCTGCTTCTTGCTTGTCTCGTCATACTGCGAACTGGCAGCCTCCTTCTGCCGCAGCAGCGCGTCATAGCGTGCCTTGGCAGCCTCATAGTTGGCCTTTGCCTGCTCAAACTGCTGCTCGGGCACCGACTCTTCATGCAGCAGGCGCTCGTATCGCTTATAGTCCTGCTGCGCCTGCCACAGCTTAGCCTTTGCCTCGGCAAGGTTGGCATCCTGCTCGGCTATGCGCGTGTGCGACGTCTGTATGCCCGAAGCCAGCACCCCGCGCGAGCCGCGGGCGTTGAGCAGGGCGGCCTGTGCCTCCTTCTGCTTTATCAGATATTCGCGGTTGTCGAGCACTACAAGGGTGTCGCCCTGATGCACAAACTGATGCTCGCGGAAGCGCACTTCCTGGATATATCCGCCCACACGGACGTTTATCGGGGCTATATACTGGTCGACAAACGCGTCGTTGGTTATTTCGTAGCTGATGTATCGCCAGAAATAGTTTGCAGTCCAGGCCAGTCCAGAGCCGGCTATGATGACACACACTATGTTAAGAATGATATTACGGCGGCGCCGTTGCTTCAGGCGCTTATATTTCAGATGGATTATAGACATGTCGTTTATGTAGGTTACTTTAATTAAATGTTGTCCTTACTACAGTTCGCCGACAGCGCGCTGCAGTTCATAGTAGGTGTATGCCACCTGCGTGCGTGCCGTGGTAAGCTGCAGCTCGGCGTTAAGCCTTAGGTTGTCGGCGTCGAGCAGGTCTGTCAGTATTGCAAGCTGGTTCATATACCTGTTATACATTATGCGGTAGTTCTCAGATGCCTGCCTCACCGAAAGCTTCAGGGCCTCTACACGGCTGATGGCCTCACGGTGGCGCAGCAGGGCCGACTGCACGGCCATGCGTATCTGCTGCTGTTTCTGCTCCTCGGCGTTATGCATGAGCTGAACGTTCTGCCGTGCCTCGCGCAGCTGATGGCGGTCGGTATAGAGTGCCGACAGCGGATAAGACACCGACACGCCCACGTTCCATGCGTTGTTATACATGTCGGCCATAGTGCGCGAAACGGGACGCGCCAGCGTGTTAGACGCCGTAAGAGATACAGAGGGGCGCAATGCCGACTGCTTTATGCACACGTTGTTTTCGGCTATCTCGGTCTGCTTGTGCAGCGCAAGCACCGAAGGGTCGGCAAGCGATGCGCGCTCAACATAGTATTCATAGTTGTCCACATGACGCTCGTCTGCCAGCAAAGCCGTGTCGGGCATGAGCAGCAGGCGCTCGTCGAGCCCGAGAAGGATGTCTATCTGCTGCGAGGCTATGCGTATGTCGTTGTCTGTCTCCTGCAGTGCCAGCCGGTCGTCGGTGAGCTGCAGCTCGCTGCGCAGCACGTCGTTGTTGGTTATTACGCCCTCGGCCTTCAGGCGGCGTATGTCCTTCAGCCTACGCTCCGACTCAGCAATCTTTCTGTCAAGCACCATATGCTGCTTATACATGCTGAAGAGTTCAAGGTAGCGGCTGAGCATGGCAAGCCTTATGTCGCCCTCGTCTGCAGCAGTCTGCAGCCGCGAAAGTTCCTGCTCAAGGTCGGCCTTGCGTATGGAGTATTTTATCCTGCCGCCCTGATATACGGGCTGACTTACGTCTACCGTATAGTTCTGCTGCCAGTCGGGCGAGTCGGGCCTGGTGGCGTGGCTCAGTCCGTTCTCCCACAATATCGGCTGGCCCAAATATCCGGCACGCAGCCCCACGCTGACCGAAGGCAGCCTCGACATGCGTGCCGTCTTGGCGCGCTCGGCAGCCATCTGCTCCTTCAGGCGGTCGGCAGCCACCTGAAGATGACTGCGCGACACCTTTGACAAAAGCTCCTCAACACTGAGATACAACGTGTCGCACGCTGTCTGCGCACATGCCGGCAGTGCAGCCGACGATGTCAGGAGCGCAACAATAAAAGTTCTAATATGTCTCGATTGCATGCTGCAGGTCTTTTAATAGTTTCTCCGTCTGCTTGATAACATCTTTGCCCAGTATCTCATCAAGCCGCGTATAATATGCCGACAGCTTGGGAGATATCCACCGTCTGAAGGCCTCGCCCTCATCAGTAAGATAAACCAGCTTGTTGCGCTTGTCCTTAGGGTCTTCACGCCTGCAGACATAGCCTTTCTTCTCAAGATTCAGCATAAGATTAGTAAGACAGGCCTTATCCTTCGACGTCCTCACCGCCAGCGTCTGCTGCGATATGCCCTGTTCTGTCCACAGACAGCTCATTATCTGAAGCATCTCGAAAGTGATGCCTGCGCCCGAATCACGCAAAAGGCGCTGCATGGCCTGACGTGATGCCATACGCGTACTTATAAGTTGGATGATGCAGTCGCGCGATGAAAAATGTCCGTTGTTATCCTCCATAAAATTCTTCTTTTTCTTTTCGGCTGCAAAAGTACATCTTTTTACCGAGATAGTCAAATATTTAACTAATTTGATTGCTTTCATGCAAGCACGGCATATTATGTGCAACCATGCCTAAAAGGAAATACTAAAGGAACTAATAGCCACGGAAAGGCAAGTAAAATAAACAAAAAAGAAAGCAAAAGAAGAAACAGCAGGACACGCCCAAAAGCCTCAACGGACAAAACTACAAAACGGATTTTTATCTTGCTGCGGCGTTATCCAAAATATTTCTTCTTTTGCTTCTGACGGCTTATAACTCAAAAAGCGGTGATTATGATTAAGCCCATGCTCACTGTCTTACCCAGATAAGCTTTGTGGTATCGTAGCCGCGACGACGCAAGTTGTCAAGAAGACCGGTCAGCACCGACTGCGGCAGTGCCTTTGTGCGGCTCATTATCCAGAGATATTTGTCTGAACTGCTGCCCACGAGCGCATAACTGTAGTCGGGCGCAATGTCGAGCACGTAATAGTCGGCATAGAACCACAGGAAGAAAGCCACCTTCAGCTTGCCCGGCTCAGACGCGTCGGGCAGCTTGCCCTTGCCGTTGGCCGTCTTGCGCTTGCCGTCCTTCAGGCCTTCGTTCACCACATCTATCCTGCCGTTGTCGAGCAGGGTGTATGTAGCCGTCACGTTTGTCATTCCGCGCTCAAACTTATGGTCGTAGCGCGCTATCTCATACCAGCGGCCCATAAACCGCTTGAGGTCGAGCTGTCTAACGGTGGTGTTGTCAACAGTAACCGGCTCGTCGGCACATCCGCCCAAACACATAAGCGAAAGCAAAAATAGCATTATCTTTTTCATAGGCAAAGGTTTTATGGTCAGCTAATCTAAGTCTGACGATTAATTTGACAGCAAATATAACAAATAAACGTCAAAATGACAAGATTTAAACGGATTTAGATAAAAATGCACGATAACTTATGGCAGCATAATAAAAAACATCTGCATCATAAGACTATCACTTCCAATAAAAGACCAACTTTAATCCAAGGAAATACCAGTTCGGTAAACGCTTTGCCCAGTTTGCCGCAAATCCATTGCCACAGCATATTATATTATGTAACTTCGTAACGTAATCATCAAAATATTAGTATTATGAAAAAACTCCTACTATTGCTCGTCACTTTTATTGCAGGCATAACAGCATACGGCCAGGACGAGGGTAAAATAAAACTGACGCTGAACGTTGACAACCCCGAACGTGTCAGCATTGCCATCTTCGGCGAACCGCTTGAAGGACTGAAAGAGGGCGACAACGAACTTGAAGTCAGCCCGTGGACAAACATCGAAATCAGTGCGGCAAAAGGCTGCACGCTAAAGTCGGTGGTGAACTCTGCCGGAGAGAGCATCGCCATCAGCTCTAACACTGCCGCCATACTACTAACCGACGAGAAGACGGAAGAGACCCTGACAATCACATCTGAGAAAGAAGGCGAAGTGGCATTCACCATCGAGGTGGACAAGTCTTCGGAGGTAAGCGTGCTCGACTGCAACTACAAGAACATCAGCCTCAGCGAAGGAGTCAATGAGATAAGCATGCCGCAGAGCGAGCTGCCGCTCATAATAGGATCGGTGAACTACGGACAAGACCTTTACAGCGTTACGCTCGACGGCGTTGAGCAGACCTTCAACTACGGCTATAGCGTCATGCCGAAGGACGGCAGCAAGATTGTGATAATAGCAGAGTTTCCCGAAAAGGACTGCACGCTGACCTTTGAACAGGCTGAAGACATAGGGCGCTTCTTCACCGACATACAGGTGAACGGCCAGTCGGCAGGCGACTTCGGCAACGAACTGACCGTACGCTGCGGCGACAACGTAAGCCTATATTACAATCCGGCATGCTGGGAGGACGAACAAAGCGGCACGCCACTAACAATTACGATAGACGGCAAGACCCCAGCGTGGTTCGGCCCGGGCTACAGCTTCGTGGTGAAACACGACACAAAAATAATAATTGAACAGGCCGTCAGAAAGCCCGAAATAATAGTAAACGTAAACATCGACAACCCTGACAACGTAATCGTCTACCGCGTGAGCGAAAGCTATTATGACGTGCTGGAGCTTGAAGCAGGAGCCAACACTGTCACCGTTCCGGCCGACGAGCCGTCGATGGCAATAATGGCTGTAAACGACGACTGCAGCATTGAGGGCGTAACCGTAAACGGACGGCCGCGCACGGTGGAATACTCCAACTACTTCAGTCTGACCGGACTTGAAGAGGGCGACGAAGTGGGCATATTCACCGCAGGCACAACATCTGTTGACAAGGTTACGACAACGGACGAAATCAGCGGCAATGTCTACACAATAAACGGCACCCTGATAATAAGCAACGCCACGCCTGCAGACATAGCCCGCCTGCCTAAAGGCGTATATATCTGCAACGGAAAGAAACTGATGATACGCTGACACCCTATGCGCAAGGACAACCGCAGGCTGACCTTGCTCACGGCGAAGGCTCTGCAACAAGCATTGCAGAGCCTTTTGTCATGTCTGGTGCATAAAGCATAAGCGCCTGCATGACAGCAACGAAAAACAATACTAATGACCGTTTTTGGTTAAAATAAATTTAACGTTTACACTAATGAAATCGAAGAAAATAATTAACTTTGCAATAACTATGGGCAAAAAGCATAAAAGACTGATTTATAACGCCCTGGGCCTGACACTGATAATATTCTTCTATTCGGTTTTCTTTCAGGCCACATACTGCTGGATGCGCTTCGGCTCGCCGACATTCAACGGCGACTGGGGTTCGTTCATATATTCGCTGCCGTTCAACTTTGTTCCGTTCCTGATAATAGCCATAGCCGCCTTGTGGTCGGTATGGTTTACGCGCAACATTGCTGTTCTGTGGAAGAAGATAACGCTCGACCTGCTGATGGCCTCGTGCATTGTGATCATCGTAAACATACTGTTCCTGCTCACCACCGGACTTGAAATCAACTGGGGCGGCACGGTGTTCAACGGAATAATGATATGGATGGGCATAGAGTTCTGGGCTGTGAGCCTGCAGAGACAGCGTGCGCTGATACGCGAGAGCCTGCTGCTGAAGGAGAATGCCGCCCACAAGCTGCAGCTGCTGCAGTCGTATGTCAATCCTCACTTTCTGTTCAACTCGCTCGACATGCTCTGCTCTATGATAGAAGTCGACGAGAAGAAGCAGTCGCTCGAGTTCATAGAGAACCTCACGGCCTACTACCGCGGCATGCTCCGCCGCAAAAACGTGATGAAGGTAACGGTGAAAGACGAGCTTGAAACGGTGTTCTGCTATCTTAAGATTGTGTCGCAACACTATGGCGACAACCTCGAAGTAAAGGTTACGGGCGACAGAGATACTGACATGATGATAGTGCCGTTCTCGATACAGCTGCTCATAGAAAACGTGCTGAAGCACAACGTGATATCGACCACGATGCCTATGACAATAACAATAAGCATCAAGGAGGATGCCATAACCGTGAGCAACCCCTGCCACCACAAAAGCACCGAAACAGGCAGAAGCACGGGGATGGGACTGAAATATCTGAGCAGCATGTATGCCGCCAGCGGCAAGAAGACAGACGTAAGCAGATGCGGCAACATGTTCTCGGTAACGATACCGGCACTGTAGCCCATTAAAGAATATAATTAAAACACAGACGCTGATGAATTATGTTATAATAGAAAACGACTCTCTGAGCCTGCGGCGCATAAAGGCCATGTGCGAGAGGCTGCGGCCCGAATGGCACCTGGCGTTCACGGCATCAACCGTGGAAGAGGCGTGCAGGCTGTTTGAGCTTAATCCGGACATCGGACTCGCCCTGTGCGACATAGAGCTCGACGACGGCCTGTCGCTGAGCATATTCAGAAAGATACCGGCGGAGTTTCCCGTGATATTCATCACGGCTTTCGACGAGTATACGCTCGACGCCTTCAAGCTCAACAGCATCGACTATCTGCTGAAGCCGCTTGAGGCGGGCGCACTCGAGAGAGCCTTCATAAAGTTTGAGAAGATAGAGCGCCGCGTGCAGCGGCTAGCCGCCGAAACCCTCACAAGGCTCGAAGCCTCGCTTCAGCGCAAGAACTACATAAGCCGCCTGCTCATATCAATCAACGACCGCTTTGAGTCGGTAGACATCGGCACCGTGGCCTTCTTCCTGAGCGAAGACAAGTATGTATATGCCGTATGCACCAACGGCAAGGAACACATAACATCGTTCAGAAGCCTCAACGAGATTGACGACCAGCTCGACCCGCAGCGCTTCTTCCGCGTGTCGAGAGACGTGATAACCTCGATAGAGGCTGTGACGAAGGTGTCGAGATGGTTCAAGGGCAAGCTGAAGGTTAAGATTGAATGTATGGGCAACGAGCGCGAGGTGTGCGTAAGTGCCGCCCGCCGCGCCGACTTTCTGTCGTGGCTGGGCCGATAACGCCAAAAGCCCCGGACAGCGTTGCCGCCCGGGACCTTTCTGACACGAAGCCCATGATTCGTCTTTACTAATCAAAATCCAAACATTTCTAAAGTGCTGTTATATCTGTCACTTAATCACGATTGCCGTATCTGATGGCCGTCTGTGCTGTCGGCCTATTGCTCTGAGCTGAACTCATAGACAAACTTGCCGTTGTCGCAGTAGAATCCGTTGGTTGCGGCATTCTCTATATCGAACTCCTTCCACACCTTGATTTCAGGACTCGTCGTGCAGCGGTTGCAGTAGAACAGCCAGATGTTCTTGCAGTCGCTTATGTCCACCTGCTTAAATTTATTCTCGCTCAGGTTCATGTAGCCCATGTTGGTGCAGCCCTTCACGTTTATCTCTGTCAGGCCGTTGCCCATGGCGTTTACCTCGTTAACGTCGGGATTGTTCGAAAGGTCGAGCCTGCTCAGCTTGGCATACTCGCAATATACACCCTGCAGCTTGACACACTCAGAGAGATTTACCTCGGTTATGGAAGTGTTATCGAAGCGCACGCTTGTAAGCAGCGGACAGCCTGAAAGGTCGAGAGTATTCAGATTGTTCTGTCCGCACTCAAGCCAGTCGAGCTTAGGACAGTTTGTCGGGTCGAACTCTGTCAGTCCGCAGGCGTTGACGTTAAGCAGCTCGAGCGTAGGCTTCACCTTGGTTACGTCTATCGACCTTATGTTGCTGTTGGTATGTATGGCGAGCGTCTTGAGCGGTGAGTCGGGCAGCACGAGGTTTGAGAGGTTGTTGCACGAAGCCACGAACGATTCGAGCGAGGTGCATCCCGTGAGGTCTATATCCTGAAGCATGTTGGTGTCGCAGATAAGAGTTTTCAGCACGCTGTTGTTGCCCAGTTTGAGAGTTGTCAGGGCGTCGTGCGACAGACTGACTGTCTCAAGCTTGACAAGCTGTGAAAGGTCGAGCGTGGTGCATTTTGAGTTGTTCACAATCTTAAGATATGTAAGGTTCTTAAGCGCCGCAACGTCAAAGTCGGGGAAGGTTACGTTCTCGCTGACAAGGCGCGTAAGCGACGTGAAGTGTTCAATGCCCGTTATGTCGGTTATGTCGGTCAGTCCGGTTATGTCTATCGTGCCGTCGTAAGCGGCAGCCTGGTCGAGCGAATAATATCCGCTGCCGTCGCCCAGGTTCTGGTCTATCCAGTTGCGGAAGGCCTCACACGGAACATACTTCTCGCTCAGAAGGTTGGTCTCGTCGACGGGCTTCTCTCCCTCGAAGACAATCTTCTCTACATCGCTCACTTTATATTTCACGGTTTCGCCGTTCTTCTGGAATACCGTAACTGTCTGTGACATGGCAGGCATGCATACAGCCGCCGTCAACAGGAATGCTGACATTATTCTGTTCATGGTGTTCATCTTAATATTATTTTATATGCGGTTTTACTTGTCTTTACTATAAGGGGCTGTCTGGGCAGCGTGCCGGCATCGATGGTGCAGCTGCCGCCGTTGTCGGCAACGGCACGGGCAACCATCTGTCCGCCATAGGTGTAGACGGCCACGGCCTCGCCGGCTGCAAGTCCTTCGACGCTTATTGCCGAAGAGCTGAACGAGAAGCGCACGTCGGGTGCGGTTACTGACTTGACGCCTGAGGCATCGACAAAATCAAAGGTCACTGTAGATGTCAGCGGATATTCCAGCGTGCTTTCGCCTGCCGTAACCACAAGTGCCGTCTCTGAGAACGTAACCGTGGGCTCGCTGTCGAAAGCCAATGTTATACTGTTGCTGCCGTCAGTGATGCGCAGCTCGCGCGGAGCCGCCGAGAGCTTACCTGCCGTGATGCACAGCATCATAAGCGTGATTGTGTAGGTTAATATTCTTCTCATTGCTTTTTTTCACAAAGTTAGCCATACACAAGCATAAATAAAACAAATAAACGATGAACTGGGATTTTAAGACACCGAACTAGGAATATGGGGCATAAGGCACAAAAAGGCATGACATGGTTTAAGCCAAGAGAATTTTTGCCCGGCCGGATTGCCGCTCGTCATCAAACAGGCAACGGCAGAAAACGCATGGACGGTGGCAACATAATTGCGGCAACTAAAACATGCCTGACGAAAGCTATTGAGGATGAACTATAACGACAGGTAAAAGACGGCAAATAAGGCTGCAATATGTGACCTTTCGCAATGCGAAACGTGGCCTTTTATGATGTAAAAGACGGCATTTTATAATGCGAAAGGTGTGTCGTCAGGCTGAAAGTATAAACAAAGGCTTGTGGTTTATAATAAGTAGAGTCAACCAATAACAGTTATAAAGTATAACCGGAATCAACTTTTATAAGGAAAAAGACCGTCTGAAATCAACCAAACTTAGGAAAGGACAGACTATTAAACGCGCACAAATATTTTTCTTAAAAACTCATCACTCGTCACAAACAGACATAACCGTCTGTATGTCAACGCCATAGAGCGTGACGAGTTAAAAATCCCACTCGTCACGCGTGATGAGTGGGGCTTTCAACTCGTCACACCTTATACTGCTGATAATCAGAATGATACATGGAGATGTGACGAGTGACGAGTTTTTATCAAAACTTTTTTATATCAGCATCACAAGCACATAAGTCCAATGCGCCACCATGCCGGCTGCAATGCCGCCGATGGTATGCGACACAATGGCCTTTGACGTCAGCTCGCGATAGCCGAGAGAATCGAGCATGGCTGTATGTGTGCTGAGGTATCCGCTCCAGCACATTCCGATGGCTGTGAACACGGCTATGGCGTTGCCGTCTACCCATCCGGCGCTCATAAAGCCGGGTATAAGGCCGAGCGACGCTCCAACGGCGCCGAGAGCTGTTATGGGGAATGCCACCTGATGCGGGTCGTTGAAGCCGAAGAGCCACGCAAACAGGAAGTCGATCTTGTTGGCGAGCCACGGCAGAAGCTCTACGCCCTGATACGGCGAGCCGTCGTAGCCGTTGGCTCCGGCGCCGAACGTTAGCATCATGACGAGCGTAGATATAATGAGCACACCGGGAATGATGGCTATGCCGATGTCTACACCGGTGCGTCCGCCGTCGAGAAGCGAGTTGAGCGTGCGCAGGAACAGGCTCTTCTGCTCTTCCTTCTGCTCCTCTTCCTCCACCTCATGCGGGTCGCACACCTGCTCTTCGGCATACTGCGGATATGCCTTCAGAATCTTGCGCTGCATGAGGCGGGTGGACACGATGCAGCCGACAAAGGCTCCGAAGAGGCCTATCAGAGGCTCGATGTAGAAGCCCTGCCCCACCATGAACACCATGACGAGCAGACCCATACCGAAGGCCGTGCCGAAGTTGGTGAGCGAGATAAACTGATATTTCTTGAAATAACTGCTGAAGCGCTTGTCCTGCGACAGCGAGATGATGGCCGGATTGTCCGACAGGAAGGTCATTACGGCTCCGAGCGATGCCACTCCGGGCAGATTGAAAAGCGGACGCATGAGCGGGCGGAGCAGCTTCTCGAGCAGGCTCACCACGCCAAACTCAACAAACAGGCGGCCTATGGCACCCGTGATGACGCAGATGCCCATGAGATAAAACACGGTGTTGAGCAGAAGGTCGTGGGCGGTCTTCATTATGGTGTTAAGCATATTGGGCACACCCATGATTGAACCGATGTAACCGAAAAGCGCAAAAATTACGCACAGACAGACTATTCCGCTCGGTATGGCCTGCCAGACTCTCTTTAACATTGTCTTCATCATAGCAGTTATTAAGGTTAAGTTATATCTTTTGTTCTGCAAGGCGTCCGGCTGCATGCCGCTGTGTCAGGACAGCCGGACGACAGTATAACAGTCAGAAAGAACGGTCTTTAGTTGTCGTCTTTCTTCCAGGGATTCTTCAGGCTAAGCAGGTTGACGTTCCACGTAAGGCCTACGCTCATATAGTCGCGTCCGGGCTTCATGGTGCCTTCGGGATTGCCGTTGGTGCCGAACGTATGGGCATACATGGCGTGCAGGCGGATGTTGTCGCGCGGATAAAACTCAACGCCGCCGCCAACTGAGGTAAGCTCCGTGCCGTCGTACACCGAATAGTCGGCATCCTTGCCCGTATGGTTTACATCGTAAGTAACCTTGCCGAGCAGATTAAGCTTCTCTATCGGGCGATAGGCAAGCTCTGCCATTATAGAGCAGTCTTTAAACAGGAATGTGTGCCCCGACGAGGCGCGGTTCATGAAGTCTGCCTCGATGCACAGCTTGCCGAGTGTGAGCTTATGGCCAAGAGCAAGATAGCTGATATACTTGCCGGGCATATATTCAACAAGGTTGGCCGAATACATCGTGCCCAGACAGCCGTGGTTGCCTATCCACATAAGGTTATACGAATACATGTCGGGGGCATTGGAGCGGTAGATGCTCTGGCTGCACTGCGCTATAAACTTGCTGTGCCTGCCTGGCGTGGTGTAGCTGACAGTGGCCGCGAGCTGGAAGGGCGATATGTTGTTCCAGTATTCAGATGCTGCGTAGACGTCCACGGGGTTCTTGTCATACTCATATCCGCCCACTGCCACGACATCCTTACCTGCCGAGAACTCCCACTGGCCGTCGGGAGTATATACTACGCGGGCCCAGTCAGTAGCATCAAAGAAGCTCATGTCTGAATGACCCACGTTAAGACGCTGGCGATAGGCATAAGAGAAATGCTCGTCTATCTTTCCGTCTATGGCAAACATAAGATATTTTCCCTTAAAGCCGGAGTTGTCGTGTATGGCCTCACCGTTGATGTATTCTCTCTGGTAGTCGACCCTTGTAAGCATCTTCAGCCTCAGTATTTCGTCCTGCGCATTGGCGGTCAGGACACACGCACCGAACAAAACGGCACCGATAAGCTTTTTCATTTATTATATCAGAATTTAGGTTAATCGCATTAAACGAGTGCAAATATAGTATAAATAGTGTATGGCGCAAAATAATAGTGAATTAAATATGAATAAAATTTCACGGCACAAAAAAGCGCCGCCCCTTAAAAGGAACGGCGCATAATGAAGAATCTATTTGTGAAAGAAAAATCACTCGTTATGTTATAGCTTCTGCTTAACCTCAATCTCCATGAAGGTCTCGAGGATATCGCCCACCTGAATGTCGTTGAAGTTGACCAGACTGATACCGCACTCGAAGTTGACGCCAACCTCCTTGACGTCGTCCTTGAAGCGCTTCAGGGCATTGATCTCGCCGGTATGAACCACGATACCGTCGCGCACGACGCGCGCCTTGTCGGTGCGGTGAACCTTGCCTTCGGTAACATAAGCTCCGGCAACGGTTCCGACCTTAGAGATGTGGTAAACCTCACGAACCTCAACCTGACCGGTAACAACCTCCTTCTTGACCTTCTCGAGCATACCTTCCATAGCCGACTTGACGTCTTCTATGGCATCATAGATAACCGAATAGGTGTTGATTTCAACGCCTTCCTGGTCGGCAAGCTTGCGGGCTGCTGCCGAAGGACGAACCTGGAAGCCCACGATGAGGGCGTCAGAAGCATCGGCAAGCGTAACGTCGCTCTCTGAAATCTGACCTACGGCCTTGTAGATTACGTCCACCTTGATCTTCTCTGTAGAGAGCTTGATGAACGAGTCGCTAAGAGCCTCGATACTACCGTCGGTGTCACCCTTGACGATGATGTTAAGCTCCTTGAACGAACCGAGGGCAATGCGGTGGCTGATGTCGCTGAGGGTGAGTCGCTTCTGTGTGCGCAAGCCCTGCTCGCGCTGCAGCTGCAGACGCTTGTTGGCTATCTCGCGTGCCTCCTGCTCGGTCTCAAGCACATGGAAGGTGTCGCCGGCTGTAGGCGCTCCGTTAAGACCGAGAATGATGGCCGGCTCTGCGGGAGATGCCTTCTCGATGCGCTGGTTACGCTCGTTGAACATGGCCTTGATGCGGCCGTAGCTTGTTCCGGCTATCACGTTGTCGCCTACGCGCAGTGTTCCGTTGCTTACAAGCACCGTAGACACATATCCGCGGCCCTTGTCGAGCGACGACTCGATGATGCTGCCCGTAGCCTTGCGGTTAGGATTGGCCTTGAGGTCGAGCATCTCTGCCTCGAGAAGCACCTTCTCCAGAAGGTCGTCAACGCCGATGCCCTTCTTGGCACTTATCTCCTGACACTGATACTTACCGCCCCACTCCTCTACGAGCAGGTTCATGTTGGCCAGGTCTTCGCGTATCTTGTCCGGGTTGGCTCCCGGCTTGTCTATCTTGTTTATTGCAAACACCATCGGAACGTTGGCTGCCTGAGCGTGAGCGATGGCCTCGCGTGTGGTAGGCATGACGCTGTCGTCGGCAGATATGATGATGATGGCGATGTCGGTTACCTGAGCTCCGCGGGCACGCATGGCGGTGAAGGCCTCGTGTCCCGGGGTATCGAGGAAGGTTATCTTGCGGCCGTCGGCAAGCGTAACGTTATACGCTCCGATGTGCTGCGTGATGCCTCCTGCCTCACCGGCAATCACGTTAGTGTTGCGTATATGGTCGAGGAGCGATGTCTTACCGTGGTCTACGTGTCCCATCACTGTTACGATAGGAGCGCGCGGCACGAGATCGTTCTCGTCGTCCTCCTCCTCGGTTATAGCTTCAGAAACTTCCGCACTTACATACTCTGTCTTGAAACCGAACTCGTCGGCAACAAGGTTGATAGTCTCGGCGTCGAGTCGCTGGTTGATAGAAACCATGATGCCTACGCTCATACATGTACCGATTACCTGGTTTACAGATACGTTCATCATGCTCGCAAGCTCGCTCACGGTTACAAACTCCGTAAGCTTCAGCGTCTTGCTCTCTGCCTTTGCCTCGGCGCGCTGCTCCTTCAGATGCTCCTGAGCGGCCTCGCGCTTCTCCTTGCGGTACTTGGCTCCCTTCTTGTTCTGGCCCTTGCTGGTGAGTCGTGCCAGAGTTTCCTTTACCTGACGTGCAACGTCTTCCTCGTTAACCTCGAGCGGCTTATGGTTGCGCTTGCGGTTCTTCTTCTTGGCGTTGCCCTTGTCTGCGTGGCTGTCGCCACCGCCGTTGTTGTTCTGCTTAACGGCCTGGTCTATGTTTACGCGCTCTTTGGTTATGCGCGAACGTTTCTTCTTTCCGTCGGGATGAGCCTGCATGGCCTTCTCCTCGCGCTCCTTGCGGCGCTCCTCCTTGGTCTTCTTCTTCGGACGGGTGCTCTGGTTGAGCGAGTCGAGGTCAATCTTTCCGAGCACGTTCACCTTCGGTGCGAGCTTCTTCTCGCTCTTCAGTGTGAAGATTTTGCTCTCTTCCTTTACGGGTTCCGGCTCTGCCGGCTTTTCGGGTGCTGCCGGCTGCTGTGCCTGCGGCTCTGCGGCCTTGGCCTCGGGTTTTGCTTCGGGCTGAACCTTTTCAGGCTCAGTCTTCTTCTCTTCGACAACAGCTGTAGTATTGCCTGCGGGCTGTGCTGGCTCTGCCGGCTTCTTTTCAGCCGCCGCAACCGGCTGTTCGGGCTTAGGCTCCTGGCTCTTGGCCTGCACCGTAGCGGCAGCAGACTCTTTCACCTCGGGCTTAGGCTGTTCTGCAACGGCAGCCTCCTGCGGCTTTTCGGCCGGCGCCGCCGGTTTGGCGGCAGGCTTCTTGCCCAGGCTGTCGAGGTCGATCTTTCCAAGGGGTGTATATTTCTGCGGCTTTACGCTTCTCACAGCGTTGTCCGCCCGGCGCTCCTTGTTGCCGTCCGACTGGCGTTTCTTCTCCTTCGGATGCTTGAGCAACAGCTTCTCGGCCTGGCTTCTCACCTCCTTGTCCGACTTGAAAGCCTCAACAAGTGCGTTATACTGACTGTCGCTGAGCTTGAAGCTCAGTTCTTCTTTGACCTCTCCAAGGTCACTTCTTTTTCTCAGGAACTCAACTGCGGTCTGGAGTCCTATATTCAATTCTCGTATTGCTTTATTTAATCTTATGCTCATTTTCTTAATTAAGTAATTGGCTGTTGCCGAAATTTGTTTAATAATTCATAATTCGTAAAATATCACCAGTGTGTATAATTCATAATTGGCATCTGTGCCCGGCGGACGCCACTGGCGCCCGTCCGGCGGCCAAAGCCTCATAATGCCAACCCAAAAGCCCGGAGGCCTGATTATGAATTATGCATTATGAACTATGAATTACTTAATTTCCTTCAAACTCGGCTCTGAGTATCTTCAGCACGTTGTCAACGGTCTCTTCCTCGAGGTCGGCTTTCTCTACGAGCATGTCGCGCGGAGCGTTGAGCACAGCCTTGGCGGTGTCGAGACCAATGCCCTTGATAGAGTCGATGATCCACTGGTCGATCTCGTCAGAGAACTCGTCGAGATAGATGTCCTCGTCTACCTCGCTCTCGTCGAGCTCGCGGAATACGTCGATAGTATATTCGGTAAGCATGCTGGCAAGCTTGATGTTCATACCGCCGCGGCCGATGGCCAGAGACACCTCTTCGGGACGGAGATAAACCTCTGCCTTCTTGTTCTCCTCGTCAACGTTGATGCTCGAAATCTTTGCCGGACTGAGCGCACGCTGGATGAAGAGCTTGATGTTTGCAGTGTAGTTAACAACGTCGATGTTCTCGTTGCACAGCTCGCGTACGATGCCGTGAACGCGGCTACCCTTAACACCTACGCAGGCTCCAACCGGGTCTATACGGTCGTCGTAGCTTTCAACGGCTATCTTGGCGCGCTCTCCCGGCATGCGGGCAATGCGCTTTATGGTAATGAGTCCGTCGGCTATTTCGGGCACCTCAGCCTCGAGCAGGCGCTCAAGGAACATGTTGCTTGTGCGCGAAAGTATGATCTTCGGGTTGTTGTTCTCGTTGTTCACCTCCTTGATCACGGCGCGCACGGTCTCGCCCTTGCGGTAAACGTCGTGAGGTATCTGCTCCGACTTGGGCAGGATGAGCTCGTTGTTCTCGTCGTCAACGAGCAGCACTTCGCGCTTCCACACCTGATATACCTCGCCGGCGATAACCTGGCCCACGCGGTCTTTATACTTGTTGTAGAGGCTGTCGTGTTCAAGCTCGAGCACCTTTGACGCGAGGGTCTGGCGGAGGTTAAGGATGGCGCGGCGGCCAAACTTGCTGAAGTCAACCTTCTCGCTCACTTCCTCGCCCACCTCATAGTCGGGCTCAATCTTTATTGCGTCGCTGAGGGCTATCTCCTTGTTCTGGTCTTTCACCTCGCCGTCGGCCACAACAATACGGTTGCGGTAAATCTCGAAGTCGCCTTTATCGGGGTTGACAATAACGTCAAAGTTCTCATCGCTGCCAAAAATCTTCGCGATAACGTTGCGGAAACTCTCTTCCAGCACACTCATCAGAGTGGTACGGTCGATATTCTTGGTATCTTTAAACTCTTTGAAGGTGTCAACCATGCTCACGGTTTCTTCCTCTTTCTTTCTTGCTACCATAGCTGTCTGTATATTTTTATTTTATTATTATCATCTGTCAGGGCGGCAGTGCCGCCTTAGGCTCATGCACATATCGGCGCCACGGGGCGCGCTGCTCCTACTTGAAGCTTATGAGATACTTGGTGTACTTAACGCTGTCCATGCTGAAATCGTGGTCTACGTCTGTCAGCACGGGGCGCTTTGAGCCTTCCTTCTTAACCTTCTCTCTCACCGTTACGGTAAAGTTGCGCCCGTCAACGGCCTTGAGCACGCCGCGGAACTTCTTGCCGTCGGCGTCGAGAACCTCAACTTCCTTTCCGACAAAGTTGACATACTGCTGCGGCACCTTGAAGGGCTGTCCCAGCCCGGCGCTGCCCACCTCGAGCTCATAGTCTTCTTCATCACGGCTCAAATGGTCCTCAATGAAGCGGCTGAGCTGCACACAGTCTTCAATCCACACACCGTCGGCATGGTCAATTTCAACTACAATCTTGTCGTCTTGGCTGATTTCGATGTCTACCAGGAAATACTCCTTGTCCTTAAGCCACTCGTCAACTAAATTTTTTACTACGTTTTTGTCTATCATAAACGGGTATTTAAAATAAAATGAGGGACTTCGTAAAGCCCCTCATTCCACTGAACGCTGCAAAATTAACAATAAAATCGCAGGTTAGCAAATATTTTGCGGTTTTTATGCAGTTTGTAATACAATATTTATAGAGAAAGCGACTTTATGGCAACATTCGGCCTCTCTTACCTACGGCATAAGCATGCCGGCGAATAAGCACGGGCAACCATGAAACGGGGGCGGCAAAGACGGCTATGCGACACGCCCTAAGCAAGCCACAAGGCGCAGCCGGCCGACCTTCGAAAAGGCTGCCTCATGAGCATGCAGAGCAATGCGGCGAAGAGCCGCAGGGACAGGGACGGAAACAGGGACGGATGCAAGTAAAATATCGTTAATTATGTTAATTAAGAATAGTTAAAACGGAAATATTGCAAGAGCGGCAAGCGTTTGACAGAGAAAAGCGTAAAAACCGGCATTTCTATATCACACTGTATGTCAAGCTGTTACATTCAACCGGCAATTCAACGACAGCAAAACGGCTGCCAAAACAAGGCTTTTCGGCTTACAAAAGGACATGTTTCGGGGCATAAAAGGCCATGTTCTGCGATGCAAAACGATACCTTTTGCAACATGAAAGGCGGCAAACGGCGATGAAGAAGGCATGAAAGCGGACGGAAAGAGCAAAAAAACGGGGTGAAAGGTTAAAAACATTAACACTCCGTCTCTATTTTAAGCCGAGACGAAGTGTTAACAAAATTTGCTAGAATGTTAAAAACATGGTTTCACAATCCATGTCATGATGTTTGGCATAGCCGTTGCTCCGACCGCCCCGCGCCCTACCCCTGCGGGACCGAGATGCGAAACAGAGAGCCACGGCACTGCTGCCGCTGCATGCAGTTATCTGCCTGATATAACCACCTTGCGGTTGTTAATGATGTATATGCCCTTGCCGAGCCTGCCGATGTCGCTGCCGAGATAGCGGCCGTCGAGCGAGTAGATGCGCACTTGCTGCTGTGCCGTGGCCTCTATGTCCTCGATGCCCGACGAGCCTGACGACGGCGCTATGTCGATATAGTCGGTGCGGCAGCGCATGTTGCCGTTGGTGTAGAACTCGAGTCTAAGCTCATCGCCGGCATAGAGAGGCACGTTTCTGGTAACGCGTGTGGCCATCTTGTTGTTGTTGGCCTTTGCCGTCCACTGGTCTTTCAGTTCCTCGCCAACGTACAGGCCAAACCATCCCTGCCCCGAAGCCTCGTCGAAGTAGGCCGTAGTGATGTCGTATTCGGCAGCCTCGCCGACCCACACAAAGCTCATGTAGCCGGGGCCCTGATCGCCCACGTTGCACGAGTCGTTAGAGGCAAGTATCCATGAAGGCTGGTTGTCGAGCTCAGGGAAGCACAGCGCTCCCCTTACGGCATGCTCCACCTCGTTTCGCCCTTCATGTGCATGGCTTATGTCCGATGTAAAGCTCCACACGTCGCCCGTAGCCACAGAGCCGTCGGCGGCGGTGGCATCGACGCGCCAATAATATGTCTGACCGTAGCGCAGACTGCCGGGCTGCCATTCCTCCGTCTCGACATAATTGGCCTCGGCGTCGTCAAGACTGCTGTCGGTGCCCATATACACGGTGTAGCCCTCAGCATCGAAGCCTTCGCGCCAGCGCAGGCTCAGCGGCACGCAGGGCGACGTGGAGCCGTCAACCTCGCGCAGCGAAGCGTGCTGCTCGCCGTCAAAGGGCGTGGGATATGTGGCCTCGGCCGGTGCAGTGGTGAAGCGGAACACGCCCGAGGTCTTGCCCGAATATTCTCCGCCGTCTACCGTAACCTGCCAATAGTATGTCGTGGCGGGCTGCAGCTCGAGCGCCGCAGGGTCGCACTGCTGGAGCGCATCGGGCGAAGTGCCCACCTTATATATATAACCCGTGGCGCCCTCTATGTCGCCGCAGGCTATCTGCGTACCTCTGACAACGCCTATTGCGCCGTCGCCCGGAAAGGGAATGATGTCGCTCTCTATGCCGTCCACGCAGCCCATCTGAGCCACCAGACCCGGAACGCTCTGCGCATCGTCCATCGCGAAGTCATACTGATAGTAGCGGCTCACGTCGAATCCGCTGCTGTTGCCCTCGCCCCTGCTGCCCTCAAATACGTTGCCCTCGCTCTTCAGGAATCCCCAGTAGGCGTCGTCTTCGCTCGTGGCGTACATCTGGCTGAACGGCGTCTTCACGTCCTTGAAGTAGCAGTTCTCCACATTCACCACGGCACGCGCAAACATGCCTATGGCATAAGACGTGTTGCGCTCGTTATAGTCGTTGAAGATGTGGCCCAGGCCGTAGCCTATGCGCGGATTGCGCTGCGTGCAGTTGACGAACGCGTTGTGATGATACGTTACGCGCTGTCGGCCGTAGTCGGCAATGTTACGCGTGCCCGAGCTGCATATAGACGACTTGTCGTGGTCGTGAAACTTACACCACGACACCGTCAGATAGCTCGAGCCGTAGGTAAAGTCGAGCAGGCCGTCGTTGGCGTCGTTCTCCTCCTTTTGGCTCGAAAGGTCGCAGTGGTCAATCCACACGTGGTGGCTGTTTCTGAAGGCAATGGCGTCTGGGTCGGCCTTCGATATCTTCAGGTTGCGTATAATGATATTCTGCCGGTCCTTGATGTCAAGTCCCAGACTGTCGAGCCTTGCGCCGCTGCCTCCTCCAATGATGGTCTTGTTGCTTGCCACCGACACCACGTCGTGCTTCTGCTTAGGGTCGGTGCTGTAGTCGTAAAAGCCCTTCAGGTCGGCATCCAGTATTATTATATAAGGTTCCTCTGCACCTGCATACTTCTCAAAGTCGGCGCGGTTAGTTACATGCACAATCTTTCCGCCGGCCCCTCCGGTGGTTCCGCGCAGCCCGAGGTCGGCATAGTTGGCAAAGCCCACTAGCCCGTGCTGAGCCATGACGCATGCGGGAGCGCCCGCGACAGCAAATAAAAGTGAAAGTAAAAGTTTTCTCATCGTTTGTTTTTCTTTATAATTATTAAGGTAAAGCGTTTCGCAAGACTTGATTAAAATCAAGAGCAAATATAACCATTTATCGCCTAACACCCTGCCAAGATATCAAAATGCTATACACAAAAATCATTTTACAAATGAAATAAGGCCTCATCAGCTACAAAATGTAACTAAACGTCGGCATCACGTCAACAAGTCATTTAACATATAAAACAAGCAAAACATACATATATATATTAAAATTGTAAGTCAATATTTTTTAAGAATTCACAACACACTACGCTAAAATTTGAGTAAAAAACTTTCTTTTTTGATACAAGCAAGTCTTTTTTATAATATTTTGTAGATAAGAATAAAAAAACTTCTATATTTGCAACGAATAAAATAACCTGCCATAAGGAAAAACATAAGCCTTTATAAACGGTTAAAAAGCTGATTGCTGTAAGAAAACATTTTACCTTGACAAGTTCTTGAAAACTTTACATACATGACGTGATTTTAAGATTGACGTCCTTTGTCCGAGACCTATTAAAACTACAATAAATAAAACACCAGAAACAAGCGATGACATATTCTGACACGTTAATCGTGCGTGTCACGAAAGTCGGCGTTTAGTTATATCTTTGTCACTAATGTTTAACAACAGAATTAAAAATATGGAAAAAAACATGAAGCATTATTCAGGCAAAGCCTTGACAAAAACTTCTGTCATTTTCAGTCTTTCTGCCCTACTGTGCATACCCGCCTGCGGTTATGCAGAGAATGCAGAGGCTAAGGAAATGGCGGTACAGGTAGTTCAGCAGAGCCGCACGGTAAAAGGTACTATTACTGACGAAACCGGCGAGCCTATGATCGGAGTTACTGTCAGAGTGAAAGGCAGCAGAGCAGCAGCCGTAACAGACTTGGACGGTAAGTTCTCATTATCAGCAAACCAGGGAGACTTTATCGAAGTGTCTTATGTCGGCTATGAGACAACGACAGTGAAGGTAACATCAAACACCCTTAACCTGCAGTTGAAGCCGGTGGCAAGCGACCTTGACGAGGTTGTCGTAATCGGTTTCGGTACAGTAAAGAAGCGCGACCTGACCGGTTCTGTTGCCTCAATCAAGGCAGACGCTATCGTGCAGACGCCTACATCAGACGTAGCAACTGCACTTCAGGGACGCATCTCAGGTCTTGACATCAACGGCGACGACATGAGAATCCGCGGTAACCGCTCTATCAACGGTAGCAACGACCCACTCGTTATCATCGACGGCGTACAGGGAGGTTCTATGAGCGACCTTAACCCTAACGATATTGAGTCTATAGACGTATTGAAAGATGCATCATCTACAGCAATCTATGGTTCTCAGGGTGCCAACGGTGTTATCATCATTACAACAAAGAAGGCCGAAGCAGGCAAGATGCAGGTGTCTTACGACGGATATGTAACAGCAGCATTCCGCCCCGACAGAGCAGAATACCGCTCGCCGGAGAACTATTACGAAACACTCAAGCTTGCAGCACAAAACGCAGGATTATGGAACAGCACCAACGACGACGCATCGCTATTCTCAGACCTCGAGAGCTATGCAGCATTCCGTGCAGGCGTATGGACTGACTATGAGAAACTACTGCAGAAGGACGTGACATGGAGCAACAAGCACACCGTGACATTGTCTGGAGGTACAGAAAAGACACAGGCCAGATTCTCTCTCGGATATGCCAACGACGGCAACAAATGGAAGAGAAGCTCAGGAACAGACAAATATACATTGCGTGCAAACATTGACCATAAGCTCTACAGCTGGATCAATGCCGGTGTAAACTTCCAGCTCACACACTCACGCAACGCATCTTCTCCTTATGAGAAGGCAACAACTACCAGCCTGGAGCTCGGCTCACCCTATGGTGTATATGATGCCGAAACAGACACATATAACATAGGCAACACTTTGGTTGAGCGCCCGCTCGCAAGCGACGGATACGTGAACCCGCTTATCGACGGTGCCGGAGATGACTTATATAAGAACGAGTCATACTTCACAAACATCGTAGCCAACGCATACGTTGACATTCATCCTATAGAGGGACTCACCTTCCGCTCACAGCTCAACACACACATTACAAACTCTTCAGAGGGAACATACACTGACGGCAAGTCTGCTGCAAACCTTGACAAGACAGGACAGAAAAGCACTGCCGAAATGACAAAAGCCTCTGGTACATACATAGAGTGGAACAACATCCTGACATACAACTTCACAAAACTGCCTAACGATCACCACCTTGGCGTAACTCTTCTTACGACATGGAACAAGACTATAAAAGACGAAATGTCTGCTACATCAAAAGGACAGACAATACCCGGCAACCTGTGGTGGAACCTCGGAAGCAATGACGGAGAAGACGGAAGCTCTATACACTCAAGCCTCTATACACAGGCACAGAACTTCTCTTACGCAGGACGTATCTCTTACGACTGGAAGAGCCGCTACCTCGTAACCGCATCTTTACGTAGAGACGGTTCGTCAAAACTCGCCGACGGCAACAAGTGGGACTGGTTCCCGTCAGCAGCTTTAGCATGGCGTATATCTGATGAAGCCTTCATGAAAAAGACTAAGTCATGGCTGGACGATTTAAAGATACGTGCTACATATGGTGTTACAGGTAATGCCGGTATCGGTGTTTACGGAACACAGTCAGGAGTAACATTTGCGAACTGGAGCTTCGGCTTCCAGGATATCTCTGCAAACAGATATATTCTCGGTGTGGCAGACCAAAACGGCAGCGGATATTATGTAATCGCAAACAAAGACACAAAATGGGAGAAATCTACAACATTTGATTTAGGTTTCGATGCAGTGCTGCTGAACAACCGTCTGAGCGTAACATTCGACTGGTATAACACCAAGACTACAGACCTTATCCTGCTGCGCTCACTTCCGACATCAGCCGGTATGGACGGTAAATACGCTACATACACAAACATCGGTTCTACAAAGAACACAGGTTTTGAATTCACCGTAAACAGCCGTAACATTGTAACAAAAGACTTCTCTTGGTCTTCAACACTTACATTCTCTGCTAACAGAGAGAAGATTACTGACCTTGTTGACGGAACAGACATCATGATCGGTACAGCAAAAGAGACACAGACTCTTATGATTGGCCATCCTATCAAGTCATACAACACATTCAAGTATCTTGGAATATGGACCACAGCTGAAGCTGACGAGGCTGCTAAATACTTTAAAGATGCAGAAAAGACCAATCCGTTCAAGCCGGGCGACATAAAGGTTGCCGACCTTAACGGCGACTACGTTATCGACCAGAATGACGACATCGGTTATGTTGGTTCAACATCACCAGACTGGTTTGCCGGATTCAACAATGACCTCAGATACAAGAACTGGGACCTCAACATCTATCTCTACGCACGTTGGGGACAGTGGGCTGAAAGCAAAGTTGCAAACTATGATCCTTCTACAGGCGGCATGACAACTAACTTTGACTATTGGGCAGCCGGAACAAATGAGGGCGGTTCACTCCCTGCACTGTACAAAGGACGTAACCTTTACGACTATGTCGGCTATCAGGCACTTGCCTACTGCGACAACTCTTTCATAAAGCTGAAGAGAATAACACTTGGCTATACATTGCCTAAATCGGCACTTAAGGCCATGAGAATAAGCAACCTGCGCATATACGCAACTATCAACGACCCGTTGTATTTCGTTAAGAATGAATGGCAGAAACATTATGATCCGGAAGGAAACCAGCGTAGCGTAACAATAGGTCTTAATGTAAACTTCTAATAAAAAGTAAACATGAAAAATATTATTAATAAACATATTGCCGGTGCATTATTTATCGGTGCTACTGCATTTTCGTTAACATCATGCAGCCTTGACGAATATAACCCGTCAGGCGAAGGCGCAGACCAGGTGTTCAAGACACCTGAAGGAATGGAGGATCTTGTCAACCAGATGTACTATAACTTCCGCTGGAAATATTACGGACGCGAGGATCCCTGTCTGTATATGGAAGGCAACGCTGACATCTGGCAGAACATCGGTTCTAACTATGAATACGGAAAGCAGCTGACACGCTGCGTCGACCTGCAGGGCGACCGCGGTCAGATAGCAAACGTATGGAACCGTGTTTATGACAACATCAATGATGCCAATGCCATAATCAACCGCCTTGATGACGTTGTTGGTCTCACAGAAGCTCAGCAGCTCGATTTCGAAGGTGAGGCACGCTTCATGCGCTCATACTGCTATTGGTGGCTTGTTGAATTCTTCGGAGACATTGAGTTACGTCTGGAAGAAACACAAACAGCAGAATTTACCGCAGTAAGAACAGACCGTAAGAAAATTTATGACGACGTTATCATACCTGATGCAAGAATTGCAGCAGAGAAGCTGCCAGTGACACCGTATAACGGACACATAGGCCGCTCTACAAAGAAAGCAGCCAAGGCTCTCCTTGCACGCGTTCTGCTGACTCGTGCTCAGTATGAGACAGCCGGAAGCGCAGAGCAGAAATACTTCTATGAAGAGGCGCTCAAGGCAGCACTTGACGTTATAAACAACAAAGCTGCTTATGGCATTCAGATTTACAATACTTACGATGAGATATGGCAGGCAAAGAACAACAAGAACAACACTGAGTTCCTGTGGGTTACTACATTCTCATCTAACTCAAGTCTGAACCCTGACAGCAAGCCAAACCGTCTGTACCGTTATTTCGCACCGAAACTTGTAGGTAACGCCGGTATCAGAAATACTGCAACCACATGGGAATATCCGTCAGAAGGCACACTGCTTATGCCTACCTATTACTTCCTCAACCTTTGGGAGGACTGGGACCTGCGCTATGACGTTATATTCCAGGAGGCATTCCCTGAAAATTCAAGCAAAACATTCACATGGACTGAAGCTCTTGCAAACAGATATCTCCGTCCTGACCTGATTGGCAAGCAAATTGAAGTAGGCGACACAGCTTTGTATTTCACAAAGAAGAGTCTCACAGACGAATTCAAGCAAAGCAAGTCTTATGCAGCCATCGACATTGATGACGTTTTTGAAACAGAGAATGTCAATGCCTACGGAGGAGCACCGCTCCGCAACTACCAGGCAGACCCGACAGCCTCAACACAGTACATCGCAAGTTCATTCCCGCGCTTTATGAAATATCGCATATGGGACCGCGATGAAAACGGAACATTCCTCCTTGCCGCAGCAAACGGACAGTTTGGATATGCTGATGTGCCTGTTATGCGTTATGCAGAAATGCCTCTGATTGCAGCAGAATGCTACATCGCATTAGGACAAGCATCTGAAGCTGCTAACATCATTAACCAGGAAATACGTACAGCACGCGTCGTTAAGCCAGGACATAGCCTTAGCGAAGCTCAAGTTACAGCCTCAGACATGAATATCGAGTGGATTATGGCAGAACGTGCTCGCGAACTCTGCGGAGAATGGCTGCGTTGGTTCGACATGAAGCGAATTTATAGCCCACAAGGCAACTTCGCCTCTACTATAGTAGGACGTAACCCAAGTATGATTGGAGACGACTGCATGCAAGAATATCATGCACTGAGACCTATTCCAAATACATTCCTTGATAAATTACAGAATGCCGAGGAATTTGGTCAGAATCCTGGATATAACCCTTATACAAAATAAAAGCGACAAATGACGGAGCCGCTGAACAAGTAAGCGGCTCCTCTTAAAAAAATTCAAACATTTAAATTTTAAGAAGATGAAAAAGATTTTTACTTTATGTGCTACAGTTCTTATGAGCTTAGGTGCATTTGCACAGAGTGAAGTAGGTATTTATCGCCCATTGGACCTCAAGATTCTGGAGGTTGGCGATCCCGCAGTTAAGGAAGCCTATGGTGTAAAAATTACAGAGATTCGCGGTAAGGATGCAACATTCCGTGAAGAAGCCGGTCAGGAAACTTCTGATGCATCAGATCTCTACATTGGCTACAACGTAACAGGCGACCCTGCACAAAGCATGGCAGCTTCAGCTGTTTATGCTGCTGACAATGTTATTTATCCGAAAGTTGCAGAGCAGACTGAGCGTCAGGCTGAAGAATACTTTGGATTCACAATGGATATTCCTGAAGGAAAATCTGTAAACATCGAAGCTTTGGATGTATATCTGCTTTTGGGCAACGCATATTGGTGGCAGGTTGAAATAACAGATGCTCAGGGCAATGTTGTTTACAAGACTCAGGACAAGGGAATCAAGAACAACAACTACAACAAGACAGCCTACACCAACGGCATTCACGTAACAACAACAGAAGTTACAGAGCCTGAATGGTCACAGAAACTTCTTGAAAGCTGGGGTCTGGCTACAAACTATGATGTTGCAGAAACAGAATGTCTGCCTGAGCTGAAGGATCTCACAGGAACATACACAGTAAAAGTATATTACTGGGGCAAATGGCAGAAGAACATGACATATGCAAATGTTTATCTGACAATATCTGAAGGCACAACAGGCATATCTTCTATAGAAGCTGAAAATGCTAACAGCAACAAGATGTACAACCTCGCAGGTCAGAGAGTAGACAAGAACTACAAAGGTATCGTCATTAAGGACGGTAAGAAGTTCATTGTTAAATAATAAGTTCTTCATGATAAAGAAACCGCCTTTCGCGTGAAAGACGGTTTCTTTTATAAATCTATGCGATAAAGAAAAACGTAGTTCCGTTTTTTTATTATAAAAGTCATTACAAACATTAAAAACACTATTAAATCTTTAAGCATGAAATTCATATCAAAACTGGCATTTTCCGCTACAGTGCTATTATCTGCGGCACTAAACACAGGAGCTGCCATTGACGGAAGTCTTGACCCATCTTCGGTTGTATCCGAGTGGAGCAATTCGTCCACATATCCTAAAATAATCGACATTAACTTCAGTGACGAAATGTGGCCCGGACAGACATGGACCGGCGAGACCGGCATGGACTGCCCTGAATATGCAGACGGAGCATACGTAAACACCGTCATTGAAGTTCCTGCAAACGGCGGCACAGAAGTAAAATATCCAGTGCTTTTTCACAACTGCACATTTGCTAACAAAAAATCATACAACGGCTATGCCGGCGCTACGGCTGCATTCTGCCGCCAATACTACCTTGGCCAGAATCCTTCAGGATATGGCACTGAATATGTAAACGACTGGACGGTTAAGGACCATACTAAATATATCGAAGACAACATAAAATACGGAGAAGACGGAAAGCCTGTATATGGCGAAGCCGGATTTGTGCAGTTCTGCCGCGATGCATCTACAGAACGCGACCCTGAAACTCAGGAGAAAATCTCGATGCACGGATGGATGGAAATCGACCACATTCCTTATGTTGAACGCATTCAGTGGGCATGGTCTTCTACATCATGGGGACGAGGAATAAAGTGCGACATAAAGATTGGTGACGGTGAATGGAAGCACCTGGTATGGATGGGTTCAGAACTTCATAAGTTCGGCTATACCTCATTCAGCGACCAGGGATACTTCATGGAAAATATCATTGACGCACACGACGTGTCTATCCGCTGGCGCGTATGGGACGGAGAAAACATGAAAGATCCGGCTCAGACCAACGAAGAGGGCTATCCTATATTCGGAGTTCGTGAAGACCCCTACAGCCAGCAGCAGGCTGCCCGCGTACACAAGATACAGATTTTCGGATCTGAGATAACTGCCGAGCAGGCTCAGTATGCAAAGGACAACCCTGTGAGCGACGTGGGCGAGCTGTCTGACATCGAGGGCGGCGGCGATACATCTGACGACAACGCTCCCGACGCAAACGCTCCGATAGAGCTCTACACCGTGGCTCAGGACGGCACGGGCGACTATACAAAAATCCAGGATGCCATCAACGCCGTAAGCGACGGCTCACGCGGTATTATATACATTCGTCCGGGCGTATATGAGGAAAACCTCTATTCGGGCACCAAGACTAACAAGAACAAGTTTATCAGTCTTATCGGTGAAGACAAGGCCACTACCATCCTGACTTCATCTGTAGACCGCGGCTCAAACAACCCGCAGAACACTTACAACGACTGCGCTGCGCTCAACGTGTATACATCACGCTTCTACGCCGAGAACCTCACCATACGCAACACCAGCGGCAACGTGGGACAGGCCGAGGCTCTGTTTACGGCAGGCGACGCACACATCTTCAAAAACTGTCTGATAAGCGGCTACCAGGATACATACAAGGCAAACATCGGCGCACGCGGATACTTCACAAGATGTACCATCGAGGGTACTACCGACTTTATCTACGACAGCGGTCTGGAGTGGTTTGAGAACTGCGAGATTAAATGTCTCAAGGGCGGCGGCTACATCACGGCTGCAGGCGATGCCGGACTGACACTCACAAAGACTCTGTATCCGGAACTCAGCACCGACAAGTTCTATGCCGGACTGTTCTTCCGCAACTGCCAGGTGGTGCCGGCTCCGCGCGTATCTGCAGGCGACTACTATCTGGGACGTCCGTGGAAGGAGAAGTGCGGAACAATGTTCATACAGTGTACGCTCGACAAGCACATCAACACCAAGGGATGGACAGAATGGAGCGGAGCCGAGAACGACTGCTCTTACTTTGAATACAAGAACGTTGACAAGAGCGGAAACCTGATTGACACCTCATCACGCGCATCTTTCAGCCACCAGGCAACCGATGCTGAGGTAGAGGCATACATGAACCCTGAGTTCATCTTCTCTAAATTCTCTGACGTTTCTTTCGACTATAACGCAATCCTGAACGGCGCTGCAGAGCCTTCAAACTTCAACGTGTCTGAAACCGGCTTCACATGGGACGGCGACGACAAGGCTGCCGGCTACCTCATCTACAAGGACGGCGTATTCGTAGACATGACGGCAGAGCCTTCTTACACAAAGGACGCTGACGACAACGCTACATACACCGTGAAGAGCATCTCGCGCCACGGCGTAACATCAGACGCCGTTGAAGCCAAGGAAGGCGCCATGATGCTTGCATTCCCGACGGCAGAAGGCTTCGGTAAATACACATCAGGAGGCCGCGGCGGACAGGTAGTTACCGTAACTTCTCTTGCCGACGACGGCACAGAAGGAACTCTGCGCTGGGCTTTCGAACAGTATCCCAACGAGCCTATAACTATCGTATTTGCCGTTAACGGCGAGATTCATCTCAACGGAAACCTGCGCGTAAGCCGCTCTGACTGGACGCTGGCCGGACAGACAGCACCAGGCGACGGCATAAGCATCGTGGGCGACAAGGTTAACCTTGGAGGTTCACAGAACTTTATCATACGTAACATCCGTTTCCGCTCAGGCGACGGCAAGCAGGATCAGGCGTGCGGAACAGAAAACTGCTCTAACTATATATTCGACCACTGCGCATTCGGATGGTCAGTTGAGGAATGTATGAACACTGCCGACAGCCACTTCCTGACAGTGCAGTACAGCATCGTTCACGAAGGTCTCTATCAGGCAGGCCACGACAAGGGTAACCGTGGATATGGCGCACAGTGGGGCGGATCACCCGTGACATACCACCACAACCTGCTCGCAGGCAACAACTCGCGCAGCCCGCGTATCAACGGCGCACGCGGCGAAGACTATGTCGTATTCATGGAATACGTAAACAACGTAAACTTCAACTGGGGCAGCGCCAAGGCTTGCTATGGCGGAGAGAACGCAGCCGAAATCACTTCTTACAACGGCAAGAACTCTGTTCACGAGTGCAACTTCATGAACAACTACTACAAGCCAGGACCTCAGTCACCATCTAACTCTGTGTTCGTATCAGTAGGTTACATGCGCGACATCGGTCCGTCATGGGCACCTTCTAAATGGTATATCAACGGAAACGTAATGGAAGGCAACGCCACAGCCACAGCAGACAACTGGTCGGCAATGGCTTCAGACCACTTCACATTCGACGAGTTGCGTGTTGACGAGCGCATCGTGACAGAGACTCCTTACTACAAGTACAACTCTGTTCTGGGCAACGAGGGCGAATACGACCCTGCACTCTACATGCTCACCGACATTCAGACTGCAGAAGACGCCTACAACACAGTACTCGAGAAAGCCGGAACCATAAACCGCGACGTGATAGAGCAGCGCGTCATCAACGACGTTAAGACCGGTACACCTAAGTACACCGGCTCGCTGGCCAACAAGAAGGGTATCATCGACTCTGTGAACGACGCTGAGGGCTTCGGCCTCGACCACGGCAACGAGAAGGCTCCTGCCGACACCGACGGCGACGGAATGCCCGACGAATGGGAGAAGGAGCACGGACTTAACGCCAACGACGCTGCCGACCGCAACCTGCGCAACGCCGAAGGCTACACCGCCCTCGAGGTTTACCTCAACGGACTCATGGGCGAACTGCTCGACGACGACTTCACATCAGGCATAACACAGGCCGTTACAGAGAAGCCTGAGATAAGCTACAACAGCAGCAACAACACACTGACCGTAAGCGAAAACGCCATAGGCGCAACGCTGAGAGTGTTTACAACCGACGGCAAGCAGCTGGCACAGATGCGCATAACATCTGCCACAACACAGCTCAACAGCCTGCCTAAGGGCGTCGTACTGCTGTATGTAAGCGGCAACAACCTGTGCCCGAGAATATTAAAGGTGAACAAATAAGAATCTTGCATAAGCCTATATCATAAGAAATCCCGGCAGCCGTCATGGCTGTCGGGATTTTTTTATGTCTATAAAGGCAGCATGATGCCATCTGTCTGCCGCCATCACACGCCTGTCATGCCCCTATCAGAAGCTGCATGAGGCGCAACAGCCGCCTCTGCCCCGCCCGTGCCGCCACCATGCCCTGCCGGCTCCCATACTCTTACAGACCGCGCCATGCCTCACTTGTCTATCTGACTCTCGGTGAAGGGGTCGGCACGATGGCCCATCAGGTCGATACGCGAGTATTCCATGTCAAACTCGTCTGCCTCGTCCGGCGTAAGCCTTACGCCTGCCGCACCTATAAAGTCGTCGAGATGGGCGGCACTCGTAGTGCCGGGTATGGGCACAATCCATGGCTTGCGCGACAGCATCCACACAAGCGAGAACTGCGCCGGCGTGATGCCCTTGCGCCGCGCCCAGCGCCCTACCAGCTCTGTCAGCGGCCTGTTGTAGCGCAGGGCCTGCGGAGTGAAGCGCGGCAGATTGTGGCGGCGGTCATCACTGCCGAAGCGGCTGTCCTCGCCTATCGTGCATGTCAGATAGCCGCGACCGAGCGGACAATAGGGCACGAAGCCTATGCCAAGTTCTTCGAGCGTGGGGAAAATCTTAAGCTCAGGCTCGCGCCACCAGATGGCATACTCGCTCTGAACTGCCGACACAGGACACACGCTGTGGGCACGCCTGATGGTGCGGGCGCTTGCCTCCGACAGTCCGAAGTGCAGCACCTTGCCCTCCTTTATCAGCTGTGCCACGGCGTCGGCCACCTCCTCTATGGGCGTGGCAGGGTCTACGCGGTGCTGATACAGCAGGTCGATGTGGTCGGTGCGCAGCCGCCTCAGCGAGCCCTCAACAGCCCGGCGCATATGTGCCACGCTGCTGTTGAGAGCCGTAGGGCGACCCTCCTCAACACCGAATCCAAACTTTGTGGCTATCTTAACATTGTCTCTTATGGGCTGCAGGGCCTCGCCCACCCACTCTTCGCTTGTATAAGGGCCGTAAACCTCGGCCGTGTCAAACAGCGTGACGCCCTTTTCGTAGGCGCGGCGTATCAGCGCCACCATGTCGCGGCGGTCATAACGGCCGCCACCCTTGTCGCGGCGGTCATACCTGCCGCCATAATAGCCCACCATAGGCAGGCATCCAAGGCCTATGGGCGACACGCTCATGCCGCCCAGATTGCGGCGCTCGGCCTTAGGCTGCCGCCCCGTGCGCCCTTTATCCTTGCCTGTGGCAGCCATGGCATCTGTGGCGGCAAGCACTCTCGACGTGCCCGTCAAGGCTCCGGCAGCCATGAGTGCCAGGCCCGATGCCGACTTTAAGAATTTTCTTCTGTCCATATCTTTCTGTCTTTTGGAGGTTAGTTGTTGTTTCTGTCGCAAAGATATGCCACGACAGAGCCGGCGCGGTATACAATTCTCATGCATAAGTACCATTTTCATGGTTTATGTTTCGCCGTTAAGGATAAATAGCGATATATTTGCATCTGCAACAACCAAAAAAGTTAAGGGCATGGCAAAGATTGAGAAGGTAAACACGGTGCACGACTATAACGCATACGTAGGACAGGCAGACGAGCACAGGCTGGCAAGCGTGATAAACTATGACGACCTACCCCCGATAAGGCACAGCCTCAACAGCTACGGCATATACGGTCTGTTTCTGCGCGAGGACACGCTCGTAGACCTGACCTATGGCTGCGGCAGATACGACTACGACGAGTCTACGCTGATATGTGTGGCACCTGGACAGACGGGCGGCAAGGAGGACAACGGCGAGAGAGTGGCTCTGAAGGGATGGGCCCTGCTGTTTCATCCCGACCTGATAAGAGGCACGTTTCTTGAAGGCAGGATGCACCGCTACTCGTTCTTTGCCTACAACGTGAACGAGGCTCTGCACATGCGCCCCGGCGAGCGCGACATACTCGTGGCATGCCTGAAGCTCATCAAGCAGGAGTTTCAGGCGCCTGACGACGGCTGCCGCGACTCTATCATCGTGGGCCTGATAGATATCGTGCTGCAATACTGCTCACGCTTCTACAACAGACAGTTCAGCTCGCACAGGCAGCAGAACAGCGACATACTGACACGCTTTGAGCAATTGATGCACAGCTACTACGACTCAGAAAGACAGCTTACGGACGGACTGCCTACCGTACAGGCATGCGCATCAGAGCTATGCCTCTCGAGCAACTATTTTGCCGACCTGATAAAGAAGCAGACCGGCATCACTGCCGGCGAACACATCCACCGCTTTGTGATGTCCATGGCCAAGAGCAGGCTGACGGCAGGCGAGCAGGTGTGCCAGGTGGCCTACGCCCTCGGCTTTGAATATCCGCAGCACTTCAGCAGACTGTTCAAGAAGATGGAGGGATGCACACCGTCTGAATATATAGCATCGAGAAGCAGGCGGCCTGACCATCGCGCTGACAACGGCGACACCGGCGCAACAGCCGGCTGATATATTCAGCATATCTGAACGGGCATCACGGCTGCTGAATCCATCAGCCGTTTGTAAACAAAAATGACATTCCCCGTCCGTTTGACGCCCTCAGAACGGCAACAGCGGGAACGAAAGGGCTGAATGACAGGAAATATGGAGAAAAACGGCAGAAAAGATAAGATACTGATGTACAACAACTTACGTACAAACGCGAATCAAACGGACACGGCTTATGCTATGAAAGATGCCCTTTCAGGCTCTAAAAGGGCACCTTTTGAAGGGTGAAAGGCTGCGTTTTATGCATCAAAAGGATGCCTTACAGACCGAAAAACAATGAGTTTCGGGCTGTTTCTGACGCTCTACAGCTAACAAAAGTTAAACAAAAGCATATTCGGACGGCAAGGCATTAACATCTGTTATACATTGATTTTCTGTAACAGAAAAATATTTTGTCCTGACTTTTTACCTTGTCTCATGCATGATTTGCACCTCCATTTGGATTTATTATATGCCGGCAAGGCTATATAATACTCATGAAGGAAACGCAACGTCAATATGTCTTTTTCAAAATATTATGCCACATTTAAAATTATATTTATTACTTTTGTGCGCTATTTGGTTTAGATACAAACCGGCAAACAGAGTCGCTACTATGAAAAAATACAAGATATTCATTATTATCTGCGCGCTGCTCACCACATGCGCGGCATTTGGTTCCGGTGACACGAAATATACTAAGCTCGTGAAGAAGGTTTCGGTCAAACCGACGGCTAACATAATGAATATTGCTGACAGATATGCGGCAAAGGGCAAAGACGGCGAAGCCCTCGTGCTGTATGCCATAGTATATAACAGGTTTGACCCCAATGCTGCCGACAAGGAAAAGGACATGTGCGCGCTGGCAAGGAAGAAGGCCGGCACGCTATACTATGACAAGGGCAACTACATAAACGCCCTCGACGAGTTTATCAACGGCGTGAAGATCAGCGAGGCGTGCTCCAAACCCACGTATGCGGCAAGTCTGTATAACTACATAGGCAACATCTACTGCATCTTTCTCGACTACGAGAAGGGCATACGCTACTATCTGAAGGCGTATGACCTGAGCAAGAAGTATCCCGACAGGAAGATGCAGCACAGCGTACTCGTTAACCTGACCGGCATGTACAGCTATTACATCAAGGACATCCCGAAGGCCAAGAAGTATTATCAGCTGTCTGAAAGCACGAGAGACAAGAACAACAAGACCGACACGTTCATGAGTTTCTACACGCTAAGCCTGATACAGATAAGCGAGGGCGACATCAAGCCTGCCATATCAAGGCTGAAATGGCTTGCCGGATATGCCGCAAAGGAGAAGCTGGAGCCGAGGTTCCGCTGCTTTGCCTATCAGGAGATTTACAGCGCATACCAACAGCTGGGGGTAAAAGACTCTACGCTTAAATACATGCATCTGTGCGACCGGACGGCACAGAAATACAACCTTCAGCACACGTTCGTCACGACGACCAAGAGCCTTTCTGACTTTTTTCAGGAGAAGGGCGACATAGCCATGTCTAATCTCTACAAGTCGCGCTATCTCGACATCATGGACTCGATTTATGACATGAGAAAGTTCGACATGGTAAAAAACTCGCTGCTCAACTACGAGATATACAAGACGACAAAGGAGATAGAAGACCTGCGCACAAGCCAGCACGAGAGGATGCAGACCATCAGGATGCAATGGGTGATAATGTGTGCCGTGGCTGTTGTGGCGCTCACCACAATATTGTTTCTCTTCATCGTATGGAAGCAGAAGAAGAGAATACACAAGGGGTATATCAACCTGTATAAAATCAACCACGACTTCATAGAGACGCAGGAGCTGCTGACGAGCCGACTGCGCAAATGCCGTACAGAAATAAGCGAGAAAAACGACATAATAGACAGCCTGAGGCAGGAACTCGGCAACGCGAAGGACACGGAAGAGAGCACTGCCGAGGAGGGTATGAAATATCAGACGAGCAACCTGACCGACGGACAGATGCAGACCATAGCCGACGCCATAGGCAACGTGATGGAGAACACCACGGAGTTTTGCGACTGCAACTTCTCTCTCAGCAGGCTTGCCGACCTTGTGGGGTCTAACAGGTCGTATGTGTCGCAGGTTATTAACGACTTGTTCCAGAAGACATTCAACGACTACGTGACGCCTTACAGAATACACCTTGCCTGCAAGCGTCTCACCGACAGGGTCAACTACGGCAACTTCACGATGAAGGCTATAGCCGAAAGCGTGGGCTTCAAGTCGTACACCGCATTTGTCAATGCATTCAAGAAGATTACCGGCATCACGCCTTCTATATATCAGAAGATAGCCCTCGACAACAATTCTAAAGAGTAGCCAGCCTTACGCCTGCGCCGTCAAGGGGCATAAACGCCCTGTCTGCCGTAAGCATCAGGGCGCATCGCCGTTGCCGTATGGGGCTTTTTGCAGTCTTATTTTCAGCATGCATGGCATGCAGTTCGATAAAATACAGCCGGCAGGACGATGCCGGAAAACGCCCCGACGGATGAAAACAAGAGTCTTATTACAGCGTAAGGCCATGCGCATGCCAGTGGTCTGTCTTAGCTCATGCAGGCCGCATAACAAGCAAGCCCGAGCCAGTCTCACGACCAGCCCGGGCTGAAAATTATCGATATTCTACTTTACTGATGCTTAATCTTACAGACTAATCTCTCTTATGGCCTCTATCAGACGCTTGAAGTCGGCAGGATGCACGTCGCCTATGTTGCCTATGCGGAACGTGTCGGCCTGCGAAATCTTGCCCGGATATATCACGAAGCCCTTGGCCTTGAGCTTTGTGTAGAAGTCCTTGAAGTTGAAGTCGGCCGACGGATAATAGAACGACGTTATCACGGGCGACTGCTCCTCGTCGGGCAGCAGCGTCTTGTAGCCGAGGCTGCGCATGCCCTCCACCAGCGTGCGGTGGTTCTCGGCGTAGCGTGCATGGCGTGCCTCCACACCACCTTCAGCCTTCAGTTCCTTCAGTGCCTGCATGAAGGCGCGCACCACGTGAGTGGGAGAAGTGAAGCGCCACTTGCCATGTCCGCTCTCCATCGTCTGCCACTGGTCATACAGGTCGAGCGACAGCGAGCGTGCAACGCCCTTGCATCCTTCGAGCAGCGAGCGGCGCGCAATGATGAAGCCGAAGCCCGGCACGCCCTGTATGCACTTGTTGGCACTGCTTATCATGAAGTCGATGCCCAGCGCCGCCATGTCTACGGGCACTCCGCCAAAGCTGCTCATCGCGTCCACTATCAGCGTCTTGCCGTGCTTCTTTACAACGGCTGCAATGTCGGCAAGCGGATTGAGCACTCCGGTAGTGGTCTCGCAGTGAACCACCGACACGTGTGTCGTCTCGGGATGACAGGTCAGATATTCGTCTATCTGCTTCGGGTCAACGGGCTGAGTCTCCTCAAAGCGCATCACGTGGCAGTTCAGATGATAATAGTCGGCTATCACGCCCATACGCTTTCCGTAGGCTCCGTTGGCAGCCACGAGCAGATGGTCGTCGGCCTTTATCACCGAGCCGAGCGTAGCCTCAACACAGAAGCTGCCGCTGCCCTGCATCAGCACTGCCGTATATTCTTCGGGGCGGCTCGATGCCAGCTCCACGAGCTCTTTGCGTATAACCTCAACAATGCCTATATTATAGTCTTCGTCCCATGTACACCAGTCGCTCATCATGGCTTCCTTAACGGTGTCTGTGGTTGTCAGTGGTCCGGGTGTAAGTAATAAGTATGGTCTCATGTCGTTACTGTTTTTTATCGTTATTATCTATGCTCTTCAAGTTCCGGCCGCCGTGCGGCGGCTGTCATGCTTGTGTCTGCTTATCTGTTCATTCGTGCGTTAATGCTGTCTATCAGTCCGGGCAGCTCAGTTATGTCGTCCACCACAAAGTCGGCGCCTGCTGCATACATGCGGTTGCGCACGCAGGCCATGCGTCTTTTCAGTTCGTCGGCAGGCATGGCAGCCACCTCGTCGCGCGTCAGAGCCAACTCGTTGCTGCCCAGTATCACGCCAACGCTCCACACTCCGGCGTTAGCTCCCTCCTTGATGTCGGCAATGGTGTCGCCGAATTTCACAACCGAATGGCGCGATGCCACATCCAGGTCGCACATGTTCTTGTATATCATGTATGGCTTCGGACGTCCGCCGGGCATGTTGTCAGACGTAACACAGTTGTCAACGGTATAGCCTTTCTCGGCCGCAGCCTTTATCACAATGTCCATCATGGTCTTGGTGTAGCCCGTGGTCGATCCCAGCTTTATGCCCTGTGCCTTTAGCGCAGCCACCGTCTCAACCACTCCGTCGATAGGCTCAGAATAGTCGGCCAGCGTAGCCATCAGCTTGTCCTGAAAGCCCTTGTAGCATGCCTGCACGTCGTCCTCGTTGTAGTCGCGTCCGTATTTTTCGGCAAACTCTTCCCTTACATGGTCTATGGCGAACAGAGCGCGTATCTCCTCTATCTTTGTCAGACCCATGTGGGCGCGGGTTTCTTCCGCCGTAACGGTAAGTCCCATGTTCTTGAAACACTCAACGAAGGCTGCCACCGGAGCGAAGCATCCGTAGTCAACGGCCGTTCCGGCCCAGTCCATAATCACACATTCAATCTTGTTCATATTCTTATTACTGTTTAATGTTCTTTGTTTGTATTATTCCGTTTGCTTTTATTTGGCCATGCTCACCGTGCCGTAGAGCTGTGCGTCGCCGGCTCCGGCCTCGTCGGTGCTGCGCTTCGGCCTTCCTGCCTGCAGCATATACACCAATGCTCCGATAAACATCACGCAGCACGCAACTCCGATAAATATGCTCATCTGGTTGTAGAACACAGCCCAGTCGACATGCGACGCTCCCAGCTCCTTGAACATCAGCAGGGCGAGCGTGCCCACATAGCCGATGAAGTCGATGGTTATGATGAAGAATCCCACGTTGCCGCGAATCTTGAAGCAGGCAATGAAGCGCTCGAAGAATATTGTCTGGAAGCTCAGATATGCTATGTCGATGCAGAAGGTCTGCATGAACAGCCATGCCGTGGCGGGCATCGACAGCGCGGCATGCCTTGCTCCGACAAACGCCAGGGCTGCCATTCCGGCGGCAGACACGCCCAGCAGGATGCAGAGTGTCTTCAGATGGCTCTTCACTGTTGACATCACGGCGAACACTCCCAGCAGGACGAGCGTGGCTATACCGTCGATATAGGCGAAGGCCCACGAAGAAACGCTGTGAACGTCGATGATGCATACAATGAAGTCTTCCTTTATGTCGCGCTGCACTGTGAGCAGAAGGTTGGCTATGAAGAGCATAAGCAGCACGGGCATAAACCTGCGGAACAGCTGCATGCGCTCTCTGGCATTGAGAGTCACGCGCTCCGAACGCGACGCTATGTCGGCAGCCGTGGGGCGCGGCAGCTTGGTCATCACCCACCCTGCGAGGCATAACAGCGGGAAGGCCACTGCCCCTATCAGGGCCGGCATCCAGAACTCGCTGACGTGGAGCGTGTGGAGCGCATAGAGTCCGAGCGACTTTGCCACGCCCGAGCTCAGGGCCATGCTCACTCCCATGATGCTTGCCAGTATGTCGGTGGTGCGGCGTCCTTCTAGAAAACTGAATATAACGCCCCACATACAGCCCAGCGACAGGCCGTTGAAGAAGAGTGCAAAGATGTTGAGCGGCGCAGGCACGAGGGCAAACGTCAGCAGCGACACCTCCGACAGGGCTGCCGAACCGACGATAAACTTCAGGCGGTTCTGCGGCTTAAGCTCTGATATAAACTTTATGCCGAGCATCTTGGCGCACACATAGCCTATGAGCTGAATCATGCTGACCACAATCTTGTAGTCCATGCCGGCTATCTGCATGCCGTCGAACTCGGCTGCCGTGAACGGCTTGCGCAGGGCATACACGAGCGAATATGAAAGCAGGGCCGTGCCTCCTGCCCAGAATACGAAAAGCCAGTCGGGCATTGCCTTGCCGTTGCCTCTCAGGCGCTGTATTATGTTTAGAATCTTTTCCATTTCAATATTTGCAGTCATTCGGTTTCGGGTGCAAAATTAGCATCGTGCAGGCAGCGCAAAAATGAATAAATCATGAATAATAGGCCGTAACAATTCAGTAAAATGATTGTAACCGGATAATAATTTTTCTGTTGCCGGAAAGAAACCCGAATGTAACACGGATGTAATATGTTTTAATACGAAAAGGCCTATCTTTGCAGTGCAATTACCATTCAGTGAAATTATGAAAGAGCTTAGAGAGATATACGACCGCATAACCTATCTGAGACAGAAAGGCATGAAAATGAAGGACATAGCAGGATGCATCGACTTTGCTCCGAGTGTGCTTTCGGCCCTTTACACCACCGTGCTGCCGGCCTTCTTCAAGAACATAGAGAAGGGCGAGAGCCATGAGGCTGCGCTCGACAACGCCCTGATATGGGTCAACAATGTTTCAAAGAAGAAGCTGCTGGGCTCTATTCCGGCCATGAAGAAGGTGCTGTTCTCTGACGACATCATACCTGTTGTGCCCGAAAGCGAGACCGCCAATCCCTTCATATCCGAACTTGAGCGCAACATGAAGCGCACCGCCGGACAGATAGCCAACTACAGCGGCATATACATGAGCTACAGCGTGTCGTCAGGCTCGCTCGCAATGAAGCTCGAACCTTATATCATAACGCCGGCGGCCAACGGCAACTACGTGCTCGTTGGGCACAACAACGCCTACGGAACTACACACTGGGGTATTGCGATGATGAACGGCATAAACCACATCTACCTGATGTTCAACGAGAACAAGGAGCCTCAGCTTGCCCTGTTCAACATCTGCCTGAAGATTCCGATGTACGACAGACCGCCGTTTCTGAGGGGCGTCTACACTTGCTTCGACTACAACTACAATCCCATTGCAAGGCGCATTCTCTTCGTGAAACTGTCAGACAGCACCTCGCGCGAAGACTTCGCGAAGCTAAAGGGATGTCTCAAAACACGCGAGGAACTGAGCGAGCAGGAGCGCAAATATTATGAATATACGTGCGGACAGGAGGATGTGGTGCGCATGTGCAACATTCCCTCGCCCACCATGCACGAGGACGACCTGATAACGGAGAAGCGCATTCTGGCCATGAACACCGCCACAGAAAGAAAACCCATGCAGCTGCATGACGGCAGCAAGCACGATGAAGGCTGACCGCCGTATGGCTTAAAACATGGTATGAATGCACTTAGCACATGACATCGTCTTACGGCGGCAGCACAGACGGCAGCAGACTGCCCGACATGTAGCAGCATAGAGCCTCACGGCTACAGGGCGGAATGATTACGGCTGCCCGGCAGAAGCCGCTGAAAACAAGGCATGAGGCAACATATATGAACTTTTAACACTAAACCATAGTAACAAAAAGGGCACAAATGCGTTTTTATATCAACGCCCTGATTTAAGGGGTATAAGAACGGAAATAACGTAAAAGCAATATTGTTACTATGAACTTTTCCCTGAAACTTACAATTGTATCAGTAGCCGTCGCACAGACCGTATGTGCCGGCGGAAAGGCTATTAACGACGGCGTAGACCCGCCAGCCGTGGTTGCGGCATGGAGTACGCCGAAGGATTATCAGAAAATTATCGACATAAACTTCAGCGATGCCATGTGGCCCGGACAGACATGGGCCGGCAAGACCGGAGCCGACAGTCCGGAACAGGCCGACGGCGGATATGTCAACACGATAATAGACGTGCCTGCCAACGGCGGCAGCGAGGTTACATATCCCGTGATGTTCCACAACTGCACCTTTGCCAACAAAAAGAGCTACAACGGCTTTGCGGGTGCAACGGCGGCCTTCAGCCGGCAGTATTACCTCGGACAGAGCGCCACAGGCAAGGGCAACCGCTATGCCAACGACTGGACGGCAAAGGGGCACACGGCCTATCTGGAGGACAACATAAAGCGCGACAAGGACGGAAACATCGTCTACGGCGAGGCAGGATTCGTGCAGATGTGCAGCGCTCCGGCCACGGCAGGACATGACGGCGCAACAAAGGGCGAGTCGCAGCACGGATGGGTGGAGATAGACCACATACCATACGTTGAGCGCGTGCAGTGGTCGTGGTCGTCTACATCATGGGGCCGCGGCATAAAGTGCGACATAAAGATAGGCAACGGCCAGTGGAAGCCGCTGGTATGGATGGGCTCGGGCATGGCCGCCTACGGCTACTCGGCCTTCAGCGACCAGGGCTACATGATGGAGAACGTGATAAACGCCAGCGACGTGTCGCTGCGCTGGCGCGTGTGGGACGGCGAAGACCAGGACAATCCCGTGCAGCTTACAGCCGACGGCAAGGCCGTATTTCAGACTGAGACCGACCCGCTGGCACGCCAGCAGCCGGCCCGTGTGCACAAGATAATGATATACGGAAAGAAGATTACGGCAGAACAGGCTCTCTATGCAAGGCAGAATCCCGTGGGCAGCGTGGGCGAGCTGACAGCCATAAGGGGGCATAAGGAGCCGCACATAAGCGCGCCCGACGCAAAGGCCCCCGTAGAACTGAAGGTGGTGGCGCAGGACGGCAGCGCGCAGTACACTAGCATACAGCAGGCCATCGACGCCGTCAGCGACGGGGCACGCGGCATAATATATGTTCGTCCGGGCGTATACGACGAGAACGTGTATGCCGGCAGACGCAACGACAAGAACAAGTTTATAAGCATAATAGGCGAAGACCGCAACACCACGATACTGACATCATCTGTTGACCGCGGCCCGAAGAGCAAGGGCAAGCGCTACTACGACTGCGCCGCGCTCAACGTCTACACCGACCGCTTCTATGCCGAGAACATCACCATACGCAACACCAGCGGCAACGTGGGACAGGCAGAGGCGCTGTTTACGGCCGGCGACGCACACGTGTTCAGCAACTGCACGCTGAGCGGATATCAGGACACATACAAGGCCAACGGCGGAGCGCGCGGATACTTCAGCCGCTGCACCATAGAGGGTGCCACCGACTTTATTTATGACGCGGGCCTCGAGTGGTTTGACGACTGCGAAATACGCTGCGTCAGGGGCAAGGGATACATCACGGCTGCCGCCACATCTGAGCTGCCGCTGACACGTGCCATGTATCCCAAACTGAGCCAGAGCCGCCTGTATGCGGGTCTGTTCTTCAACCGCTGCCGACTAACCGCCGAGCAGGGCGTGGCCGACGGCGCCTACTATCTGGGACGCCCGTGGAAGGAGAACTGCGGCACGATGTTCATAAACTGCACGCTGGGCAGCCACATAAACAAGGCAGGATGGCTCGACTGGGGCGGACGAGGCAACACGGCATCATATCTTGAATATAACAGCACCGACGAAAACGGGCAGCCTGCTGACACAAGCCGGCGCGTAGGCTTCGGCCGCCAGGCCACCAAGGACGAGGTGGAGGCATACATAAACGCCGACTTCCTGTTCAAGAAGGCGTCTGACGTGCCCTTCGACTTCAACGCCATACTTCATGGCGCCCCTGCCCCGTCGGTATTCACGCGCAGCGGCAACACGTTCGAGTGGAACAGCGACCGACTGGCTGCCGGCTACCTGATATACCGCAACGGGCGCTTCGAGGCTTTTGTGGCCGAGCCTGAATACACCATATCAGACGGCAATGCAGACGAATACAGCGTTAAGACCGTTTCGCGCCAGGGTGCCACGTCAGAGGCTGTTGCCATGCGCGTAACGCCCGTGGCCTTCCCCACGGCCGAAGGCTTCGGCAAATATGCCACTGGCGGACGCGGCGGAAAGGTGGTTACGGTTACGTCGCTGGCCGACACCGAGGACGAAGGCACGCTGCGATGGGCCTTCAGCCAGTATCCGGGCGAGCCGCTCACCATCGTGTTTGCCGTGAACGGCGAGATACGCCTCAACAGCAACCTGCGCGTGAAGCGTGCCAACTGGACGCTGGCAGGACAGACGGCTCCGGGCAACGGAATAAGCATCGTGGGCGACAAGGTGAACTTCGGCAGTTCGGAAAACTTCATCGTGCGCAACATACGCTTCCGCGCCGGCGACGGCAAGCAGGACCAGGCCTGCGGAACGGAGAACTGCACCAACTTTATATTCGACCACTGCGTGTTCGGATGGTCGATGGAGGAAAACATGAACACAGCCGACAGCCACTATCTCACCGTTCAGTACTGCATAGTGCACGAGGGCCTCAACGACGCCGGCCACAAGAAGGGCAAGCGCGGATACGGCTCACAGTGGGGCGGCTCGCCTGCCACTTACCACCACAATCTGCTGGCAGGCAACGACTCGCGCAGTCCGCGCTTCAACGGCGCCAGGGGCGAAGACTATGTGGTGTTTATAGAATATGTGAACAACGTGAACTTCAACTGGGGACGCTGGAACTCGTGCTACGGCGGCGAGAACTCGGCCGACATAACAGAATATAACGGCCGCAACTCGGCTCATGAGTGCAACTTCATGAACAACTACTACAAGCCCGGCCCTGAGTCGCCTGCCAACTCGGTGTTTGTCATGGCAAGCCACGCCCGCAAGGGTGCCACGTCGTGGGGCCCGGCGCGCTGGTATGTAAGCGGAAACATCATGGAGGGCAACGACGCTGCCACGGCCGACAACTGGCAGGCCATGAGCGCCGAGAGATATACAACAGACCAGATAAGGGTGAATGAGCGCATCGTGCCCGAAATGCCTTACTATAAGTTGGACGAAACCGAGGGCGCCATAGGCAAATACCGTCCGTCGCGCTACATGCTGACCGACATACAGACGGCCGGCGAGGCATATAAAACGGTGCTGAAGAAGGCGGGAACGATAAACCGCGACGCCACGGAAAAGCGCGTGATAAACGACGTGAAGAGCGGCAACCCGAAGTTCAGCGGCTCGAAGACAGGCAAGCGCGGCATTATCGACTCTGTGAACGATGCCGAAGGCTTCGGCCTAAACCACAAGCAGGAGGCAGCACCGGCTGACACCGACGGCGACGGAATGCCGGACAAATGGGAGAAGAAACACGGACTGAACCCTGACAATGCCGACGACCGCAACCTGACAAACCCCGACGGCTACACCGCCCTTGAAGTTTATCTGAACAGCCTGATGGGCGAAAAGCTGAGCTGCAAATTCAGCAGCACCGCCACATCACACGGCAAACAAGCTAAATAAGGCGTGGCGCGCCTGCCTGAAAGCAACAAAGACAAAGTAAAAACAACATTCATAAGCGCAGAAAAAGGTGGAAACCCGAGCCGGCTTGTAAACAACATCCGGCTGAAGGTTTCCGCCTTTTCTGTATCTTGACTCTTTTGTCAAAAAGAATAAAAGCATGAACTGCAACAATAGCCGGCAAAACGATTCATCATAAATATTTATAAAAAGACCAAGAAAGACAATTCAATGCCCCTCCATATTTTTTGACAATTGAAGGAATCTGCACTTGATAAATTCTACCTTCATACTGAGGAAATAATTTCTTTATATGATTAAAGGCTTCTGCATCAGTAGCCCGCCCCAGACCGGGAACAATTATAACGTCTTTAGTATGAATCATGTTAATATACGCCCAACTATATTCATGATAGTCACTTAATTCCAAGTCTATAACCTTAAAACATGACTCCAGAATCTCACGCATCCTTGCAGCTATCTTATCCGGATAAACTTTAAGGTTCACCAGCAATTTATTTGGTCCTACGGCATGTAGAATTCCGTCTGTATGTCCGCATGCATCACCTCTATCCCACGGAAGAAACAATAACTTATGCTTTGGAAACAACTTTTCCAACTGATAAACAAGATTTTCCCCTGCCACTTCGGAGTTTTCAAAAAACACCTTTTCAGTTATCACAACAACAGGAGTATACCCTCGTCCCCTCTTGATACTTGCAAAAGTAAAATTGCCACCATCTGCAATAATTGGGGATGTTTCTATTGAAGCGGAAGTAAGTTTCTTAGCCAATTCAAGAGAAACTTCTGTCGGCGTCTCATAATCACGATATCCCTTCAAATAATCCGGATGATAACGAAACTGAACAAATTTATCATAATCTACCTGTATCGGCATATAATCCCTGCACCAATAGTCGGCTGTCCCTTTTAACACTCCATGCCTTACATTATGATGTGACAATATTTCCGACAACTCATTATATATTTGTGGATAATATTTTTTTAATTCCTCAGAAAACAGCACATAATCCTGCTGTTGTAAAGCCACTTGCATTATTTTATCATATCAAGGTTAGTAAAATGCCACATACGGTCTCCATTCTCACCACTTATTTTGTTAACATTAACCCTCGCAGAAGATGCAATGTTTACTTTTTTAAACTCAGCGTTGTCTACCCATACAATATTCAACCCCCTGCCGAAGACTGACGCATTGCCCAACAAATCTTCCCACAAATACTGGGATCTGAATGGACTTTTCTTATTATTGGTTTTATTTGTATATTCCTCTTTCTCGCCGGAAACAGATTTATACGTATATCCTCTCATCAAAAATGAAGCACGGTATTTTCCTTCACGCTCAAACGTCATGTCAACACCCGAACTATGAGGATAAATAGATCCTACAGGAAAATACGGAAGATCTCCTTTATGATACATCTGCGGTTCAACAATAATGCCATTTTCTTCATCATGGAAATAAAATTCAATATCTATCGGGTAAATTTCATATTCACCATTGACAACAAAATGCCCATTAAAAACAACCTGAGCAATGTCTTCAAACTGTCTTGTAAGTCCATCTATAGTGTATACGGGCGTGAACTGTTCTAGAACTTCTTTTAATTTTTGTGGTGTTTTCATATTAATTCTTTTTAAATAAGCATATTATTCTCTTCTGTTTCCATTCTTAAGCAGGAAACAAAAGTAAGGAAATATGATGTATGTTTCAAATTTAAGACTGCATTTAACACTTTCGTATCTCAAAAAAGAATTCATCTATATACGGAAAATCACGTGCTTACAAAGCGAAAATCCATCTGCATGGTGAAAACGCCCAAAAATCCGTAACTTTTTCTTTTAATTATGTTACGGTTATGTTATACGGCGCTATTTAAAAACATTTTCTTTAAGCAAATTAAGCCGTAATGGTTTCAGACTGTTAGTGACCGGTTTACGAGTCGTTAATGGGCCACTTTTGAGTCGTAAACGGCCCACTTTCCGGGCACAAACCGGCCACTTTCTGACGGGAAATAATTTGCCGCCGAAAGACTATGCATACATGACGGCAAGAAAAGACGGTTGACGACAACAGAACACTGAATGTTTATACATGCGGCAATACATTGACATTGAACTGTGGAGCAACAACAAATGAGCCGCAGAATAACGCCGTTGTGATAAATACCCCGTAATTTTGCAGCAGGAAAAACAACACTTATAAAAACTTTAAAGAACATGAAAAAGAGCATTGGAAACATCTTGGCACTCTACCCCACACCCGCTGTGGTAATAGGGGCTACCGTGAACGGAAAAACCACATGGACACTCGTTGCACACGTAGGCATAGTGGCGCACGACAGAATATCGGTGAGCCTTCACTCGGCCCACTATATAAACAAAGGTATAAAGGAGAACGGACGGCTGTCGGTGAACATTGTTTCAGAAAGCATGCTGCCTAAAGCCGACTATTGCGGCATTGTGTCGGGCAACAAGACAGACAAGAGCCGCCTGTTCGGAAACGCAACGGGAGCTGAAGGAACACCCGTAATAGACGAGTCGCCTCTGAGCATGGTGTGCAAGGTGGAAGACGTGTACGAATGTAACGGCTTTGAGAACTTTATTTGCAGCATCATCGACACGTATGCCGACGATAGCGTAATAGACGACAACGGAAAACTCGACTACAACAGTCTGAAACCCGTATTGTTCGAGTTTCCCACATACCGCTATCTGCGCACGGGCAGCGTGATAGGCCACTGCACAGACGCAGGCAAACAATATAAAGAAAGCATAGCCGAATGACATGAAACTGCTGATAATAATATTAATAATGATGATAAGCAGCCTTAAAGGCAGCGCACAGAACGTGATAGACGTTCACTGCCACAACATTCCTCAATTCTACACCGACGTGCTTGAAAACAACGGGGCTGCCCTCGACGAAGGCTACCCGCTGCCGGCATGGAGCGCAGAGAAGCATCTGGCATTCATGGACAGTGCCGGAATAAAATGCTCTGTGCTGACTATGACTGCCCCTCAGCCTTACTTCGGTGGCGACAAAGAGTGCCGCGACGTGGTGCGCAGATATAACGAACACTGCGCAGAGCTTAAAGCCAAACATCCGGGAAGGTTCTTGTTTTGCGCGTCGCTGCCGCTGCCCGACGTCAAAGCAGCCATTGACGAAGCCATATATGCGCTCGACACGCTCGGGGCCGACGGCGTTAAACTGCCCACAAACAGCCGCGGACTGTATCTGGGCGACAAGGAGCTGGAGCCGCTCATGGAGGTGCTCAACAGCCGAAAAGCCGTTATAATAATACATCCGCACAAGCCCGTGCCCGTCAGCGAAAAACTTATGGCACAGATGCCGCTGGCTGCCTATGAGTATCCGGCTGAAACAACGCGGGCACTGATGAACATGCTTGCGGCCAACCTGCCGGCACGCTATCCGCAACTGAAAATAGTGGTGCCCCACTGCGGCTCGTTCCTGCCGCTCGCACTGCCACGTCTGAAGGCGCTCGCGCCCGCACTTAAGGCCGGAGGATATATTGGCGAGATTGACATTAAAGGCTGTCTGTCGCAGCTCTACTACGACCTTGCCGGGGCACCGTCGGCAGAGGTGATACGCAGTTTGCTGACAATAACATCGCCGGGACACATTCTCTATGGCTCCGACTATCCGTATCAGCCGGCAGAGGTGCTGACCGCCAACCTGCACAGGCTCGACAAGGAGCTTAAAGCCGATAAAACACTGTCGGAATACAGGGATATGTTTATGTGGAAAAACGCCGCACGGCTATTTAACATCGCCGATGCCGGCAGCACTGAGGACGGCAACAGCACCACGCCCGAAAAAGGCAACAACGGCAAAGGCATGCTGGTGCGCATATCTGAAATAGAGATTTATCCCGAATACTTCAACGAATACATAACCGCTGCCATGAACGTGGGGGCAACGTCGGTGAGAGAGGAGCCGGGCGTGATAGCCATATTCCCGATGATACAGCAGAGAGACTCGTGCCAGGTGCGCATTCTTGAAATCTATGCCGACATGGACGCATACAGACACCACATAACCACCGCCCACTTTAACACCTACAAGCAGGGCACGCTGCACATGGTGAAATCGCTCGACCTCGTGGACATGACGCCCATGAACGCTGAAGCCATGGACGAAATATTCAGCAAGATGAAGAAGGAATAATGAAAAAGGAGTGTTATATTTGCAGCATGAACGGACTTATGGATAATTTGGTAAACTATGGTGACATTCTGTTGAGCTGCAGCATAAAACACGACATGCACATGGAACACAGAATGCCGGCGCACTCGATAATATTTGTGCGCTCGGGCAAACTGATTATCGAGGGAAGGGACAGCACCGACGAGATTACGGCCGACAACTTTGTGTTTGTGCGCCGCGACTGCTCGATAAACGTCACGAAGGTGCCGCTCGACGGAACGCCTTACCGGGGGATAAACTTCACGCTGCCGCGCCGCTACCTGAAGGAATATTATAACCGTATAGCGGCAACATGCAGAAAGATGAGGGGCATAAGCCCCATAGGACAGACAGTGAACATACTGCCGCAGACCACGGGACTGAAAAGTCTGTTCGGCTCGTTCATGCCCTACACCGACAGCGGCGAGACGCCATCAGACGAATGGCTGCGGCTGAAAGTGGACGAAGCCATAATGTGCCTGCTGAACAT